>JAPLOK010000205.1:7184-25914 GCA_026400775.1 Alphaproteobacteria bacterium
GGCTGCGGCAAATCGGTCACGTCGCTGGCGCTGATGGGGCTGTTGCCGCCGGAGGCACGTGTCGAGGGCCGTGTGGAATTCGAAGGCCGCGACCTGCTGGCGCTGCGACCCGCCGAGCGCCGCGCGCTGAATGGCGGCGCCATGGCGATGATCTTCCAGGAGCCGATGACCAGCCTGAACCCGGCCTTCACCGCCGGCGAACAGGTGGCCGAGGCGATCCGCATCCATGATGGTGCCGCGACCGACACGGCGCTGGCGCGCGCGGTGGCGATGTTGGAGCGTGTGCGCATCCCCGAAGCCGCCCGGCGCGCGCGGCAATATCCGCACCAGCTCTCGGGCGGCATGCGCCAGCGCGTGATGATCGCGATGGCGCTGGCATGCCGCCCGCGCCTGCTGATAGCCGATGAACCCACCACCGCGCTGGATGTGACGGTGCAGGCGCAGATCCTGGCGTTGCTGGAGGAAATGAAGCGCGAGACCGGCACCGCGATCCTGCTGGTCACGCATGATCTGGGCGTGGTGGCCGACCATGCCGATGATGTGGCGGTGATGTATGCCGGGCGCATCGCGGAGGTGGCACCGGCGGCCGAACTCTTCGCGCAGCCCGAGCACCCCTACACGATCGGCCTGATGGGCGCTGCGCCGCGTTTCGCCCAGCCTGGCGGAAGGCTGGCGAGCATTCCCGGCACTGTGCCTGATCTGCTGGCGCCACCGCCGGGCTGTCGCTTCGCGCCGCGCTGCCCCTTCGTGGATCAGCGTTGTGACGCGCCGCCGGTGCTGTCGGAAGGCGCGCATCGGGTGGCATGCCACGCCGCTCCCCTGGAACTCGCGGCATGACCGCGCTGCTCGAACTTGACGGGCTGGTGAAGCACTTTCCCGTACGCGATGCGCTGGGTCGCGCACGCGGTGCTGTGCGCGCGGTCGATGGTGTATCGCTCTCTGTCAATGCGGGCGAGGTGCTGGCCATCGTGGGTGAGAGCGGTTGCGGCAAATCCACGTTGGGGCGGCTCGCGCTGCGGTTGATCGAGCCTGATGCCGGCAGCATGCGCATCGATGGGCAGGACTGGCGCAGCCTGCCGCCGCGCGCATTGCGAGAAGCGCGCCGCCAGGCGCAGCTGATCTTCCAGGACCCCTTCGGCAGCCTGGACCCGAGGCTCACAGTCGCCCAGGCGATCGAGGAACCGCTGATCCTGCACACGCGCATGGGCCGTGGCGAACGTGCCGCGCGCGTGGCCGAATTGCTCGCCCGCGTGGGCCTGCGGCCCGAGACGGCGCAACGCTGGCCACATGAATTCTCAGGCGGGCAGCGCCAGCGCATCGCGATCGCGCGCGCCTTGGCGTCAGGCCCGAAGCTGATCATTGGTGATGAGCCGGTCTCGGCCCTCGATGTCTCGGTGCAGGCGCAGGTGCTGAACCTGCTGATGGGGCTGATCCGCGAATATGGCCTGGGCTTCGTGCTGATCAGCCATGACCTGTCCGTGGTGCGCCACATCGCGGACCGGGTTGCGGTGATGTATCTCGGCCGCATCGTCGAGGAAGCGCCGGCGGCGCAGCTCTTCGCGGCGCCGCGCCACCCCTATACGCGCGCGCTGCTGGCGGCCGTGCCGGGGCAGGGCGTGCGCGTCGCGTTGATGGAGGGCGATCCGCCTTCGCCCATCGCGCCGCCGCCCGGCTGCCGGTTCCACACACGCTGCGCCCATGCCGTGGCGCGCTGCGGCTCCGAAGTGCCCGCCATCCGATCGGTGCTAGGCGAAGCCCCGAGCCGTGAATCGGCTGGCCAACATCTCGTCGCCTGCCACCTCAGCGCGGACTTGCCAGCCGCGCCCGCCTTTGCTGAACACATCACCGGCGGCGCGCGCCTGGCGCGCTTGGCCGCGCGGTTTTCCCGGGAGGATGCCTGACGTGCTGAAGAAGACCCTGCTCGCCACGGTGTTGGCGCTGTCGGCTGGCGTTGCGGATGCGCAGAACCTGCGCATCGGCCTGCGCGAGGATCCGGATATCCTGGACCCGACGCTCGCGCGCACCTTTGTCGGCCGCATCGTCTTCTCGGCGCTGTGCGACAAGCTGTTCGACATCAACGAACGGCTGGAGATTGTGCCGCAGCTCGCGGAATCGCACCGCTGGGAAGATAATAACCGCACGCTGCGCCTGACCATCCGCCCCAATCTGCGCTTCCATGATGGCGAGGTGCTGGACGCCGAGGCGGTGCGCTATTCGCTGAACCGGCACCTGACCATGCAGGGCAGTTTCCGCCGCGCCGAGATCAGCGTGATCGAGAGCATCGAGGTGGTCGATGCCCGCACCGTGCTGATCAAGCTGCGCGAAGCCTCCTCGCCCTTCCTGTCGCAGCTGACCGACCGGGCCGGCATGATCGTCAGCCCCCGCGCGGCCGAGACGTTGGGCCGCAATTTCGGCACCCGCCCGGTCTGCGCCGGCCCCTTCCGCTTTACCGAGCGTGTGGCCCAGGACCGCATCGTGCTGGACCGCTTCGACGGCTACTGGAATGCGCAGAACATCCATGTGAACCGCGTCACCTTCCTGCCCATTCCGGACAGCACCGTGCGGCTCGCCAATCTGCAATCCGGCGCGCTGGAAATGGTGCAGACCATCGACCCCGATGACGTGCCAGCCGTGCGCCGCAACAACCGCCTGCGCATCTCGATGTCGGACGAGCTCGGCTTCCAGTCCATCCAGTTCAATGTCGCCAATGGCGCGCGGGCGCAATCGCCGATCGGGCAGGATGCGCGGGTGCGCCAAGCCTTCGAATTGTCGCTCGACCGCACCGCCATCAACCAGGTGGTCTACGAGGGAATGTTCACGCCGACCGCGCAGCCTTTCCCGCCGGCGAGCCCCTTCCATCTGCGCGATTTCCGGCCCGAGCCGCGCAACATCGAACGCGCCCGCGCGCTGCTGCGCGAGGCCGGCGTGCGCACGCCGCTGCAAGTGGACCTGACCGTCCCCAACAACCCGGACCTGCGCCAGGTGGGCGAGGTGATCCAGGCCATGGCGCGCGAAGCCGGCTTTGATGTGCGGCTGAACGCGATGGAATTCGCATCATCCCTGCAGGCCGCGACGCGTGGCGAGTTCGAGGCCTATCTGATCGCCTGGTCCGGCCGTGCCGATCCGGACGGCAATATCTACACCTTCCTCAACAGTCGCGCACCGAACAATGACGGCCGCTACAGCAACCCCGATGTGGACCGCCTGCTGGATGCCGCGCGGCTGGAAAGCGATGTGGCGAAGCGGCGCGACATCTATGCGCGCATCATGGAGATCGCGGTGCGCCAGGATCGCGCGCGGATTTATCTGTGGCATCGGCGGAACATCGTCGCGCACACCGCGCGCCTGACGGGCTTTGTGCCGGTCGCCGATGGCTTGATCCGTATCCAGGGGATACGCCTGAATTGATCCCGTCGCGCCTGGAGCTTCGCTGACATGGCCGGCTGGCTTCTGCGCCGCATCGGGCAGATCATCCCCACGCTGCTGATCCTCTCCGTCGGGATCTTCGCCCTGCAGCAGCTGATGCCCGGCGACCCGGCGCTGATCCTGGCCGGGGAGGACCGCGGCGACCCTGTGGTGCTGGCGCAGATCCGCGCCGAGCTCATGCTCGACAGGCCGATGTGGGAGCAATACCTGCACTGGCTCTCGCGCGTGCTGGTCGGTGATTTCGGCTTTTCCTGGCGCATTCGCGAACCGGTCGGCGCGCTGATCCTGGACAAGCTGCCGGTGACCACGCAGCTGGCCACCATGTCCTTCATCATCGGCGTGGTGATAGGCGTGCCGGCGGGCGTGATGTCCGCGGTGTGGAAGGACAGGCCCGCGGATTGGGGCATCAACGCCATCGCGCTGTTTGGGATTTCGATGCCGAATTTCTGGCTGGGCATCATGATGATTTTGCTGTTCAGCGTGCAGTTGGGCTGGTTGCCGCCCAGCGGTTATGTGCCGCTCTGGGAAGACCCGGTGCAGTCGCTGGCGACCACCATTATGCCGGCCTTTGTGCTCGGCACAGGTGTTGCGTCCGTGCTGATGCGCCACACCCGCGCGGCCATGCTGGGCGCGCTCACGCAGGATTATGTGCGCACCGCGCGCGCCAAGGGCGTGGCCGAGCGCACCGTCATCGCCCGCCACGCGCTGCGCAATGCGCTGGTGCCGGTGGTGACACTGGGCACCATCGAATTCGGCCGCCTGCTGGCGGGTGCCGTGCTGACGGAACAGATCTTCAGCATCCCGGGCTTCGGCAAGCTGGTGGTCGATGCCGTGTTCAACCGCGACTACCCGGTGGTGCAGGGCGTTGTCCTGGCAACCGCCTTGATCTTCGTGGCCATCTCCCTGCTGGCCGCCATCATCTACATGCTGATCAACCCGCGGCTGCGCAACGCATGAGTGCGGCGCAAAGCCCGGCGCGGCGCGCGCTGTCCACCTTCTTCCGGCACCGGTTGGCGTTGTTCGGCCTGGTGGTGGTGGCGGTCTTCGTGCTGGCGGCGATCCTTGCACCCTGGATTTCCCCGGCCGATCCCTTGCAGACCAGCTGGACCGCCATCCGCCGCCCGCCCTCCGCGCAATACTGGTTCGGCACCGATGAAAACGGGCGCGACGTTCTCTCGCGCGTGCTCTGGGGCGCGCGCGCCTCGCTGATGGCGGGCATCATCGCCGTCGGCGGCGCGGTGCTGATCGGCGTGCCGATCGGCCTGGTCGCGGGCTTGGCTGGCGGCTGGATCGATGCCATCATCTCCCGCATCGCCGATGCCATGCTGGCGGTGCCCTTCCTGATCCTGGCCATTGCACTCGCTGCCTTCCTGGGGCCGGCGCTGGAGAATGCGATGCTGGCCATCGCCATCTCGGCCTCGCCGGTTTTCGTGCGCCTCGCGCGCGGCATGGCGCAGGACGCCGCCAGCGCCGACTGGGCCGAGGCCGCGCGCGCAATGGGCAACCCGCCCTGGCGCATCGCGCTGCGCCATGTGCTGCCCAATATCGCGCCGCCGCTGCTGGTGCAGGCCACGCTCTCCATCGCGGAAGCCATCATCGCCGAGGCGTCGCTCTCTTTCCTCGGCCTCGGCCAGCAGCCGCCCTCGCCCTCCTGGGGCAGCATGCTCAACAGCGCGCAGCGCTTCATCGAGAGCGCGCCCTGGCTCGCGATCTTTCCCGGGCTTGCGATCTTCCTGCTGGTGCTGGCCTTGAACCTGGTCGGCGACGGGCTGCGCGATGCGCTCGACCCGCGCAGCCAGAAACGCTGAGCTACAGCGCTGTCACACTGCCATCCAGCGCCATCAGCCCGCCCACCACAGGCAAGTTCGGGTGCCGCTGCGCGACCGCCGCGCGGAACTGGTTCAGCACCTCGGCAAAGGCCGCGGTCTCGGCCACCGGCGTGGCCACCGCGGCCTCACCCAGCGCGAGCTTCGCAGCTCCGCAATCGCGATGCCCGAAGGCCACGACGCGCCGGATGCGGTGCAACTGCAGCGTGATGCCGAGATTGTCCCAGAAGGCCGCGTGCCAGCTGGCGAAACGCGGATGCACGGCGCCCAGCGGCCCGCCCGCGATAACGAATTGGCTGTAGCGGTCACGCATATTCTCGGCGGCCATCCAATTGGCCGAATGGGTGGCGACGCGCGGGTCGATGCAGTTCAGCAGCATGGCTTCGTACTGGCCCTCGGCGGCTCGGGCCGCGCGCATCGGCACGGCGGGCGCTACGGCGGCAGCCGCCAGCAGGCCCAGCATGCCGCGCCGGCCGGGCAGGCAGCAGCAGCTCGGTGCCGCGTGGGTGGCGCATTGGAACATGTTTTCTCCGTGGATGATGCGGCGCGCATTATCGATCCTTGAAGCATGCGCGCGCCGTCTTCGCCGCGTTAACTCCGCGTCACCCGGCATCACTATCCGTTGATGCGGTGCCCCGCATCGACCGGATGCACCGACACCAGCTCCGCCGCCGCATAGAAGGCCAGCAGCGCCAGCGCTGCCTCCAGCGCGATGCTGCGCGCCAGCCGCGCGCCAGCCCCCGCCTCGCCACGCGCCAGCGCCGGCCCCAGCACCCAGCGATGCCGCGCCGCCAACACCAGCATGGCGCCCACCACCACCAGCTTCGCCACCAGCGCATAGCCATACCAGCCCGCGAAGAGCAGGTCTGTGCGCCGCACCAGCAGCACCGCCAGCACCCCGCCGCTGCCGGCCAGCAGCGCCACCGCGATCGCTCCCAGCCGCGACCAGCGCGCGATCAGCGCCGAATCACCGCGCATCGCCGCTAGCCATAGCGGCCCCAGGCTGCCCACCCAGAACCCCACCGCCAGCACATGCAGCGTGACCAGCGCCGCCAGTTCCTGGCGCGGCCGGTACAAGGTGGAATGGCCCATTGCCGCGTAGCTGGCCGCGACCAGCAGCGCGCCCGCGCCGCCCAGTGCCGCGCCGGCACGCCCGCTGCCCGCCAGCATCAGCGCCACCAGCCCGAGCACGCGCAAGCCCGCGGCATCGCCGATGCGCGAGACGAGTACAGCTTCCCAGGTCGCGCCGTCCCAGGCGCTTTCTCCGCCGGTGAGCACCAGGACGCGCAGCGGCAGGCCCAGCAGCGACAAGGCAATGCCCAGGCCCGCGCAGATGATGATCCATCGGCGCGGCAAGGGCGCCCAGAGCCCATACAGGAACAGCCCCACCGCGCCCAACGCCGCCGCGTGGTAGCCCGCGCGCAGCAGCACCACCAAGGCATCGAGCAGGCTGGCACCTGGTTGCAGGAATTCCAGGATCATGGCGCCACCGTGAAGCGCAATGTGCCGCGGATCGGGTGGCCATCGGCGGAAATCGCGCGCCATTCCACGCTGTATTCCCCGGCCGGCAACGCCGCTGGGCGGGCGATGTGCTCAGGCCGTGCCGCGGCATCGCGCGGGCGGGCCAGCATGTGTTCGCCGCCGCCGGCGTCACGCAGGCGCCATAGCGTGACCTGCACCGGTTCGTTGAAGCGCAGGCGCAATTCGGCGGGTGGCGCGGCCAGGCGCTCGCCATCGGCTGGCTGCGCCGCGCGCAGTTCGGAATGCGCGCGCGCGACGGCGGGCAGCAACAGGCATGGCAGGACGCGGCGCAACATCGCCGACAGATGCACCTTCCCAGCACGGCAAGGTCAAGGCTTCGCAGCCGCGCCATTCCCTGGGATGCTGCGCCCATGCAGATCGACAAACCCGACATCCACGCCGAAGTGCGCGCCGTCTTCGACCGCTATGAAGCGGCGATCGCCAATAATGATACGGCCGTGCTGGACGCGACCTTCTGGGCCGATCCGCGCACCGTGCGCTTCGGCGTCACGGAAATCCTCTATGGCCATGATGCGATCCGCGCCTTTCGCGCCGCTGTGGCTCGCTATGCGAAGCGCGTGCAGAAGCGCGTGCATATCGTGACCTTCGGCGATGATTTCGCCGCGACCCATCTGGAATATGAACGCGTGGAAACCGGGCTGATCGGGCGCGAGACCAAGATCATGGCGCGCATCCCGGGCCAGGGCTGGCGGGTGGTCTCGGCGCATGTCTCGCTGCTGGCGCCGGCCGATGCGACGGTGATGCGGGCAGCCCAGGACGACCGCAGCGGTGAAGGCCGCGAAGGTCTGAATCCGGGGCCGATGTGACCCATGTCGCGATCATCGGCGCCGGCATCGTCGGCGCCGCCACCGCCATCGAGGCGCTGCGCCGCGGCTTCGATGTGACCATCATCGACCCCGGTACGCCGGGGGGCGAACAGGCCGCCAGCTACGGCAATGGCTGCTGGATGAACCCGCTTTCCGTCATACCGCCCGCGCTGCCGGGCACCTGGAAGAAGGTGCCGAAATACCTGGCCGATCCGCTGGGGCCGCTGGCCATCCGCTGGCCCTATTTCCCGCGCGTGGCACCCTGGCTCTGGAGCTATCTGCGCGCCGGCTGGACCGAGGAGCGTGTGACCCGCACCGCCTTCGCCCTGCGCGCCCTGCTGCATGACGCGCCGGCACGCCATTTGGCCCTGGCGCGCGCAGCCGGCTGCGCGCAGCTGATCCAGCGCAACGGCCTGATGTATGTCTACCCCGACCGCGCGGCCTTTGAAGCCGAGGCCGTCGCCTGGCGCATCCGCCGCACCGTCGGCTGCACCTGGCGCGAGATCGCGGAAGATGAACTCAGGCAGCTCGAACCCGCGCTGGACCGCCGCTACCGCTTTGCGATCCATACGGATGAAGGTGCGTCCTGCACCGATCCTGGCGCCTTTGTCGCAGCGCTGGTCGCGCATGCCGAAAGCCTTGGCGCCAAGCGTGCCGTCATCCCCGCCACCGGCCTGCGCGTCGAGGGCGGTCGCCTGCGTGCCGTCACCACGCCGGGCGGCGAGATTGTCGCCGACCGCGCTGTCATCGCTGCCGGCGCGCGCGGCAAGTCGCTCGCCGCCACCGTCGGCGACAGGCTGCCCTTGGAATCCGAGCGCGGCTACCACGCCGTGATCGACCTGCCCGAGGCCGGCCCGCGCACCCCCATCATGCCCTCGGACGGCAAAATGAGCGTGATCCGTACAGCCACGGGCCTGCGCGTCGCCGGCCAGGTGGAAATCGCGGGCATCGATGCCGCGCCGAACTGGGACCGCGCGCGCATTCTGCGCGAACACCTGCTGCGCACCATCCCCGGCCTGCCCGCCGATCTGCCGGCCGAGCGCGTGAAGGTCTGGATGGGCCACCGCCCCTCCATGCCCGATGGCCTGCCATGCCTGGGCGCCGCGCGCGCCAGCACAGATGTGATCCACGCCTTCGGCCATGGCCATGTGGGGCTGGCGGGCGGCCCGGCCAGCGCGGAATACGTGGCCCGCATGCTGGCGGGAGAGGCTGTGCCAGAGGCCGAACCCTTCTCACCGGCGCGGTTCCGCTAGCGCGGCGGGACGCCCGCGCGTGCCTTGCGCGATTTTTGCGTGGGAATGATTCACAAAACCCCTCGCATTCCTTGCGGCGGGGTGCCATATTTGCCGGCGTGCCCGGCATCCTGCCGCACAGTGTCCCTATCTGGATTGATCAACGACGTGTCTGACGAATTTTCGGGCGAAGGCCCCACCGAAGCCAAGGTGAAGTGGTACAATGGCCGTAAGGGTTTCGGCTTTGTCCTGGGGCCCGACGGGCAGGACGTCTTTTTCCACGCCTCGGCCCTGACCCAGGCGGGCATCGACCCGCCGCCCAACACGGATGACACGCTCGTCTGTGAAATCGGTTCCGATCGCATGGGCCGGCGTCTGGTCACCCGCATCATGGAAGTGAAGCGTACCGGTGCACCGGGCGCAGGTGGTGGCGGCATGCCGCCGCGTGGTGGCTTCGGCGATCGTCCGCCGCGTCGTGACTTCGGTGACCGTCCGCCACGTCCGGCCTTCGGCGGCGGTGGTTTCGGCGACCGTCCGCCGCGTCGCGATTTCGGCGGCGGTGGCTTCGGTGGTGGTGGTGGTGGCTTCGGCGACCGCCCGCCTCGCCCGGCCTTCGGCGACCGTCCGCAGCGCGCCTTTGGTGATCGTCCGCCCCGGCGTGACTTCGATGAAGGCGGCGGCCCGACCTATTCGGTGAACGGCACCGTCAAGTGGTTCGACAATGTCCGCGGCTTCGGCTTCGTGACGCCCGATGATGGCGGGCAGGATGTGTTCCTGCATTCCTCCGTGTTGCAGCGCGCCGGCAAGGCCGATCTGCAGCAGGGCGAGAAGGTGGCGCTCGACGTGCGTGACGGCCAGCGTGGCCGCCAGGCGGTTACGGTCAAGTAAGCTTTCCGCCGCAGAATGAAGGCCCTGTGCAGCGATGCGCGGGGCCTTTTTCATTGCTGAGGGTGGCACCCGGAAATGCGCGACATTGTTTCGCTTGGGCAACGCAGGGTCGCCCGAGTGTTTCCCATCCTGACCATGCTGCTGATCATGACCGGCGGGCTGCCCGCCGGCGCCAGGCAATCCTGCGGCCCGGTGAATGCCGGCCAGGTGGCCTGCATGGACGGGCGGCTCTGCCGCTGCGGCTTCGAACAGGGCGGCAGCATCGCCGGCCGGGCGGATGGTTATCGCTGGGATTGCGGCGCGCTGCGCCCGGATTGTCCGCCGGTCTATACCGCGCCCGACGCCGCCGGCCTTCCGGCCCGTAAGCCCCCCATCTTCGTGGTCCCAGTGGTGCCGATGCGCTGAGCGCGTTAGAGCATGATCCGCAAAGGCGGAATCGCCAAAGCGGTGAATCATTCTCGTACAACGGCTACAGCGTGTTTCCGTGAAACGGGATCACACTGTAGCGTTGTCGCATGCAACGCCGCCTGCTTCTCTCAGCTCTTCTCGCCACACCAGCCCTGGCCCAACCCTGGCCCGACAGGGCGGTCCGCATTGTGGTCCCCGACGCTGCCGGTGGCGGCAATGACACCACCGCGCGCGTCTTTGCGCATCAGCTGGAGCGGCTGCTGGGCCAGCCCTTCCCGGTCGACAACCGCGCCGGTGCCGGCGGGCGCATCGGCGTGGAGCATGTCTTCCGCAGCCCGCCTGATGGTTCGACGCTGTTGCTGGGCAATGCCGGTTCCAACGGCATCAATGCCGCGCTCTATCGTGACCTCCCCTATGATCTGGAGCGCGATGTCACGCCGATTTCCCTTCTGGTCACCGGCCCCAACGCGCTGGCGGTGAACCCGCGCCTGCTGCCGCGGGGGGGCGTTGCGGAACTGATCACGTTGTTGCGTGCGCGGCCCGCGGGCAGCGTGAATTATGCCTCCGCCGGGCCTGGTTCCTCGGCGCATTTCTCGATGGAATTGTTCAAGTCCATGACCGGGTTGGACCTGACCCACATTCCCTATCGCGGCGCCGCCGCGATGGGCCAGGCGGTGGTCTCGGGCGATGCGCCGGTGATCATCGCCAACCTCGTCAACATCCAGCCCTTCATCACCCGTGGCGAAATCCGCCTGCTGGCCGTGACATCGCTGGAGCGCTGGGCGCCGCTGCCCGATGTGCCGACGCTGCATGAAAGCGGCTTGGCGGAATATGAAACGCTGGCCTGGAACGGCCTGTTCGGTCCACCCGGCCTGCCGCCGATGGTGGCCGAACGCCTGCTGCCCGCGCTGCGCCGCGCCGCGGAGCAGGCCGATCTGCGCGATCGCGTCCGCGCCATTGGCGGGCAGTTGGTGGTCAGCGACGCCGCCACACTTGCCGCCCGCGTGCGCGATGACATCGCCAAGTGGCGTCGCTTGGCACAGGCCGCGAATATCCGGGCCGAATGAGCATGCGCATCACCGTGTTGGAATTCCTGGGCGTCGCTGTGACGCCCAAGACGAATTGGTGCTTCCTGCTGCTGCGCACCGATGCCGGCATCACCGGCCTTGGCGAATGCACCCTGGCCAATCAGGAGACGCTGCTGGCCGCCGAGGCGGCGCGGCTGGCGGCGCGCGTGGTGGGCGAGCCGGCCGGGGCGCGCAACCAACTGGCGCGGCTGCTGCCGCATGCGCCGGGCGGGCTGGTCGCACAGACCGTGCTCTCGGCCTTCGAGCAGGCGCTTTGGGATGTGGCCGCGCAGGCCGCCGGCCAGCCCATCCATGCGCTGCTGGGCGGTGCCTTGCGGCCGCGCATCCCGCTCTATGCCAATATCAATCGCGGCACCAATCCGCGCACGCCGGAGGGCTTCGCCGCGGCCGCCACGCGCGCCCTGGCCGCGGGTTTTCGCGCCGTGAAGCTCGCGCCCTTCGACCCCATCATCTGGGAAGACGCGGCCGACCCCGCCTGGCGAACAGGCTATGCGGAAGGGCTGGCGCGCATTGCCGCCGTGCGGCAGGCCGTGGGGCCGGATGTCGCGCTGATGGTGGACGCGCATTGGCGCTTCTCGCCCGGCGGTGCCGCGGCGTTGATCCGCGATGTCGCGGCCTTGTCCCTGTTCTGGCTGGAATGCCCGGTGGCCGAGGCGAACCATGCCGAAATCCGCCGCCTGCGCGGCATGGCCAATGATCGCGGCATGCGCCTGGCGGGGGCGGAAACCCTCTCGGGCCTGGCCGCCTATCGCCCGCTGATTGAGACCGGCTGCTACGATGTGCTGATGCCCGACATGAAGCATTGCGGCGGGCATGAGGAGATGCGCCGCATCGCGGCCCTGGCGCTGACCGCGGGGGTGGAGATCGCACCGCATAACCCGACCGGCCCGGTCTGCCACGCGCATTCGCTGCATGCCTGCGCGACGCTGCCCAACCTGCTGCCGCTTGAGGTGCAGTTCGGCGAGACGGAGCGCTTCTTCACCCTGTGCGGCGGTGCGCTGCTGGCATTTGGCGCGGGTGATGCGGCGGTGTCGGAGGCAGCGGGGCTGGGCGTGATGCTGGATGAGGCGGGCGCGCGCGCCACGCCCTGGCAGGCGCAGCCGCACCCCTGGCTGGACCCGCGGCTGGGTTGATCACAGCGCGAGCCGCAGGATCGCCTCGATATCCGCTGCCCCCGTGACCGGGCGCGGATTGGTGGCGATGGGCGCATCACCCAGCCAGCGCGCGGCGAGGCCTGGGATTTCGTCAGCCACAATACCGACCGCGCCCAGCGTGTTTGGCAGCCCGAGCCCACCGATGAAATCGCGCAGTGCCGCATGGCCCGAAGCACCGCCGAAGATGCGCGCCACATCCGCCTGGCGCGCGCCATTCACCGCCTCGTTCCACTGCATGACGGCGGGCAGCATGACGCAACTCGTAAAGCCATGCGGCACGCCGCGCGCACCGCCCAGGATATAGCCGATGCCATGGCTCGCACCCACCGGCACGCCCGCCCAGCCGCCCATGATGGAGAGCCAGGCGCCCTGCTGGCACAGCGCGCGCGCGGCAAGGTCAGCGGGCGCGCTATGGGCGGCGCGCAGCCCCTCGGCCAGCAATTCCAGCGCCTTCAGCGACACCGCATCCGAGAAGGGCTGCGAGGCCGCCGCGCACCAGCGTTCGGCGGCATGGTCCACCGCGCGGATGCCGGAGGAGAGGAACAATTCCGCCGGTGTCGCCAGCGTCGCCGCCGGGTCCAGCAGCACCGAGACCGGCACCATCCAGGCATCCAGCAGGCGGAACTTGCGGCCCTCCAGCAGGTCCGTCACGCCGGCATAAGGCGCGAATTCGGCCGCCGAGAGCGTGGTGGGGACCGCCACGAAGCGCGGGCTCGGCGCGCTGCCTGGCCAGCCGAAGGGTTCCTGGCCGCGCTTGCCCTGCGCGGCCTTCAGCGCTGGAACATCGGCGATGCCGCGCCAGGTGGCGAAACACGCGGCCTTGGTGCCGTCGATCACCGAACCGCCGCCGATGGCGACCACCAGGTCGCACCGGCTCTCGCGCAGCAGGGCGGCCAGCGCCAGCACATCCTCGACCGGGCTATGCGCGCGCATCGCGGCGAACCGGCCGGCGAGCTTGTCGCCGATCACGCGCCCTGCCTCGGCCACCAGGGCGCTGTCCGCCAGCGAGCGCGTCGTCACCAGCACGATACGCAGCGCCTCGGTGATTTCGCGCGGCAGGCTTTCGGCGAGCGGCTCGCCATGCACGACGCGCTGCTGCGCCGTCCAGTTGTGGGTGCTCAAGGGCCGATGCTTTCGGGGTCGATGGCGCGCCGGACATGCAGCTCGGCATCGGGTGCATAGGCGTCCCACAACCGGCGCAATTCGGTGAGCGGGGCAGGGTGGTGGTCCACCCGCAGGTCCACGAAGGGGAAGCTTTCCCGCCAGGCGACCTTCAGGGCCGCGGATTGGATGGCGCCGTGTTCGCCGCCTGCGTCTTCGCCGGCTTGCAGGGCGCGGATCATGCGGCAGGCCAGCGGCGCGTCGGCCGCTTCGAAAGCGGCGACCATCGCGGGCAGCACATCGTCATTGGCCAGGATATTGCCCAGCGCCAGCACGCCCTTGCCCTGCACCGCACCCGAGCGCGGCTTGACGCGCGCACCATGGAAGAAGGCGGTGCGGCCCGCGGCATCGACCACGCCGATCTGCCGCCAGGCATGATCAGGGGTGGATGCTGCGAGCGCTGCCACGGTTTCAGCGGCGCTGCATCCGCTTTCCAGCAGCGCCAGCCCGCGTGGGCCGAGCCGTGGGTCGGTGCGGTGCTGCGTCGCGACCGCGCCGAAGCCGGCCTGCGCGAAGGGCACACGGCTGCCCACCGCGAAGCCGCTGGTGGTCGTCGCCACGCCGAGCTGGCCGGTGCGGGCGCAATGCGCGATGAGGCTGAAGGTCATGATGCCCGCCAGCCGAGCGTGAGCGGCGCGATCACATCGCCATCGCGGCCCAGGTAATCGTGCTTCGCCGCGTTGCGCATGGCGCGCGCCTGGCTCTCCATCAGGATGCCCGCGGCCTCGGCCACATCGAGCTTCAGGCAGCGGCCATCCTGGAAGATGGTCTCGCCTGCCACCATCACGCGGCGCACCGCGCGTTCGGCCGCGTGGTGCACCAGGCTGCGCAGCGGGTCGCGCGTGGGCATCATCATCGGGTGCGCGCAATCGACCAGCACCAGGTCGGCCGCGGCACCTTCCACGAGGCGCCCGAGATCAGGGCGGTGCAGCGCATCCGCGCCGCCCACGGTCGCGGCATGGAACACCATGGAGGTATCGGCAGCCGCCAGGTCGCGGCTGGCATTGCGCGCCAGGATGATCGCCAGGCGCATCTCCTCGATGATGTTGTGCGGTGCGCAATCCGTGCCCATGCCCATGGGCACTCCGGCCGCGCGGTAATGGCCGAAATCCTTCAGGTGCTCGCCATAGCGCGCGAAGGGGGTGGGGCAATGCGCCACCGCCACGCCATGTTCGGCCAGCAGCCTGATGTCGCGCTTGGTGTGCCAGCCGATCGAGGGGTGTTCATCGACGAAGATGCAATGCCCGAAGACAGTACTGGGCGAGAGCAGCCCGATATCGGCGGCCCATTGCACGGGGGTGCGGTTGTGGCGGCGGATGATCTCACGCACCTCGACCACGGCCTGGGCGATGTGAATGGTGAAGGGGCGGCCCTTTGCACGCGCGAGGGCAGCGGATTCGCGCAGCAACTCCTCCTCCACGGTGTCGATCTGCGCGGGGAAGACGATGGCGGAAAGCCGGCCGGAAGGGTCGGCCTCGGCCGCGTCCATCAGCGCCTGCGCGGCCTGGAACTGGGCGCGGCCGCCAGGCTTGTCCCAGTGCCAGTCCACCGTCTGCGGCGCGCTCATGCCCCAGCGGGCCGAGGCGAAGCCCGGCCCCGCCCAGACGCGCAGCCCGCTTTCGGCCATCACGCGCATCCAGGCGCCGAAGGGGGCGCTCAGGTCCACCAGCGAGGTGACGCCGGCGGCCATCAATTCGGCATAGGCCATGCGCATCGCGGCCTCGCGCCCGGCATCATCCAGGCGGAAGGCCTGGCTGCGTTCGAACAGCCCGGTCATTTGCTGTTCGGGCACGCCATGGTCCTCGCGCACGCCGCGCCAATGCGGCTCGGTCGTGGGGTGGGCGTGGATGTTCACCAGGCCGGGCATGACCATCTGGCCGGCGCCGTCGATCACCTGGCCTTCGAAGGGGCCGGGTTCGTGACGGCGGATGGCGGTGATGCGGCCGCCTTGCAGCTCGATATCCTGGCCATGGGCGTAAGTGTGGCGGGTGCCGTCCCACAGGATGGCCCAGGCGGCGTTGCGGATCAGGGTGCGCATGCGCGCAGCGTCACACCCGCGCGCGCGCGTCGTCAACGCCCCACGGCATAGCCCTGCATGCCGCGCGGATTGGCGCCGGCGAAGATCTGGCCGTCGCGCTCCAATCGCGCGCCGACCAGGCGGCCTTCGGACCAGTCGCCGCCCATTTCCAGATCATGGCCACGGGCGCGCAGATCGGCGGCCACATCGGCTGCGTAGCGGCCTTCCAGCACCAGCTTCGCGGGCTTGGCACCGCGCGGCCAGAAAGAGCTGATCCAGTGCTCGGAGTGGAAGGCCGGCGCGTCGATCGCGGCCTGGATGCCCATGCCGTGGTGCAGCATGCGCAGCAGCATCAGCGGCTGCCACTGGTCCTGCTGCTCACCGCCCGGCGTGCCGAAGGCCATCCAGGCGCGGCCATCCTTCAGCACCATCGCCGGTGACAGCGTGGTGCGCGGGCGCTGGCCGGGGCGCAGCGAATTGGGCAGGCCCTCTTCCAGCCAGAACATCTGGCAGCGCGAGCCCAGGCAGAAACCCAGGCCCGGAATCGCCGGGGATGATTGCAGCCAGCCCGCGCTGGGCGTGGCGCTGACCATGTTCCCCCAACGGTCGATCACATCGATATGGCAGGTATCCCCGCCCGAGGCGCCGAGGCGTGAGACGGTGGGCTCGCCGCTGCCTGCAGCCTGGCGGGCTTCCTTCGCGCGCGCCACGGCGGCTTCGTAGCTGACCGTGTGCGGTGCGCGGCCGTCAGGGGCGCCGGGGCGCCAGTCGCGGGATGCCTCGCGCCCGATCAATGCGCGGCGGGCGGCGTTGTACGCCGGCGAGAGCAGGGTGGCCATCGGCGCGTCGAAGAAGGCAGGGTCGGCACACCAGGCCTCACGGTCGGCGAAGGCCAGCTTCTGCGCCTCGATGAACACATGCACCAGCTCCGCGCCCAGCGGGTCCAGCGCGCCGATATCCATGCCGTCCAGCAAGGCCAGCGTCATCAGCATGGCCGGGCCTTGGCTCCAGGGGCCGCATTTCAGCGTGGTGACGCCATGCGCATCCAGCCTCAAAGGCTCGTCATAGCTGGCGCGCCAGCCGGCCAGGTCCTGACCAGTCAGCACCGCCTTGTGGCGGCGGCCGGAGGTGTCCAGAGCCTCAAAGGAACGGCCGAACCGGTCGGCGGCTTCGGCGACGAAGCCATGGTAGAAGGCGCGCCGCGCGGCGTCGATCTGCGCCTCGCGGCCATCGCCGGCGGCTTCGGCCTCGGCCACGACCCGCGTGTAGGTATCGGCCAGTTCGGGGTTGGCGTAGAGCTGCCCGCCCTTGGGGCCGCCATTGCGCAGCCACAGCGCGGCACTGGTCGGCCAGGCGGATTCGAACAGCGGGCGCACGGTGTCCACGGTGGCCTGGATGCGCGACACCATATGCGCGCCATTGCGCGCATAGCCGATGGCGTATTCCAGAATCTCGCGTGGGCGCCAGGTGCCATGGTCGCGCAGCATCAGCATCCAGGCATCGAAGGCGCCGGGGATGGGCGCGCAGAGGAAGCCGGTGCCGGGAACGATTTCCAGGCCCAAATGATCACGCAGATGCGCAATCGTCATGCCTGCCGGCGCAGGCCCCTGGCCGCAGATCACGTGCTGGCGGTTGGCTTTCGCGTCATGGATGATGATGGGCGCATCGCCGCCCGGGCCGTTCAGGTGCGGTTCGACAATCTGCAAGGTGAAGCCCGCCGCGGCGGCCGCGTCGAAGGCATTGCCGCCGCGTTCCAGCACCGCCATGCCGACCTGGCTTGCAATCCAGTGGGTGGAGGTGACGGCGCCGAAAGTGGCGGCGATTTCCGGGCGGGTGGTGAAGGACATGCGCGGTGATCCTGGGTTCGTTGCGGGATTGGCGCAGTGTGCGTGGGATGCGTCAATCCTGGCTGTGTGGCAGGGTAGGACATGCAGAATGCACGCCTGATCGCCACAGTCGGCCCATCCGGTGCCGGCAAGGACACCGTGCTGGCCGGCCTGCGCGCCGCCCTGGCAGGCAACCCGCGCTTCGTCTTCGCCCGCCGCGCCATCACCCGCGCGCCCGATCCCGGCGCGGAGGACCATCAGCCCATGACCCCGGCGCAGTTCGCCGCCGCTGATTTCGCCCTGCAATGGCAGGCGCATGGCCTGGCCTATGGCATCGGGCGCGAGATCGAATCGCATCTCGCCGCCGGCCGTTCGGTCTTCGCCAACCTCTCCCGCGCTGTGCTGCCCGAGGCCGCCGGGCGCTACCCTTTGCTGGTGCTGGAGATCACCGCACCACCCGCACTGCGCGCCGCGCGCCTCGCCGCGCGCGGCCGCGAGGACGCCGCCGACATCGCCGCGCGCCTCTCCCGCGAGGCACCCCTGCCGCCCGGCCTGCCCATCGCCCGCATCTTGAACGACGCCACGCCCGAAGAGGCCATCGCCGCCGCGCTGAAACTGCTGGACAGCCTGATCGCGCCGTAACATGTTAGCGATGTGTCGCTGATCACCGCCATCGAACCGCCCGCCTCGCTCACCGAACAGGCCACCGCCGCCATTCGGCGCGACATCCTGGCCTGCCGGCTGGCGCCCGGCGCGGCGCTGGCCGAAGCCACGCTCGCCACCGCGCTCGGCCTGACCAAGGCGCCGGTGCGCGCGGCCCTGGCGCGGCTGGCCGATGAAGGCCTGGTCGCCGCCATCCCCCGCCGCGGCTGGACCGTCAGCCTGGTCACCGTGCGCGACATCCACGAAGTCTTCGACCTGCGCCTCATCCTGGAACCCGAGGCCGCGCGCCGCGCTGCCGGCCGCGTGGACACGGGCGAACTGGACCGCCTGGATGCCGTCTGCGCCGCCGGCTACCGGCCGGAGGATGGCGACAGCGCGATCGACTTCCTCGAGGCCAACCGCGCCTTCCATGTCGCCGTCGCGGAGCTTTCGGGCAATGCGCGGCTGGCGCGCCAGATCGGCCGGCTGCTGGATGAATCCACGCGCATGCTGGTCCTGGGCCTCTCGCGCCGCGACCGCTCCGGCGAAATGGCGCATGAGCACCGCGCGCTGATCGACATGCTCGCACTCGGCCGCGGCGAGGACGCCGCCCGCCTGATGCACGAACAGGTCGATGAAAGCCGGCAGATGGTGCTGGCCGCCCTCACCGCCCCCGCAGCCGGGATTCCCACCTGACCATGATCGCCCGCCGCC
>JAPLOK010000463.1 GCA_026400775.1 Alphaproteobacteria bacterium
CGGGCACGCTACATGACGCTGGAAACCATCAGCAGCATCAGCGACAATCCCGCCGTCAGCCTGCCAGCAGTGGCAGCCTGATACGGCGGCTCAACCCGCCAGGGATCAACGCGGTTCTACACCACGCCAGGGGACACGATCCACTTGCCTTGTGTGACTGGGGCCATCGCTTCATACCAAGGGCACATCATGGGTGCGTGCTGGAC
Organism: Alphaproteobacteria bacterium; assembly: GCA_026400775.1. GTDB lineage: Bacteria > Pseudomonadota > Alphaproteobacteria > Acetobacterales > Acetobacteraceae > Rhodovarius. Next base: position 207 of record JAPLOK010000463.1, read on the forward strand.
CATGACCCCCATTTTTGGCCCTTCACCTTTCCGGCCGGTGAGGCTCTGCGTCGACTGGTGATGCATGAAGCAGGCGTCTATTGCGGTGGCAACGCCAATGCCATGGTCGAAGTCTATCGGATGTTCGGGTTTGACGCCTACGCCATCGATTGTGGGTGGTCCGAGAGCTACTTGACGCACGTCGTCAACTTGGTGCGTCTGCCCGGCACCTCGGAAATGTTGACCCTTTGCTCATATTTCAACGCAGCTTTGCAACATGGCGGCAAAATCGCCAACCTGCCCGACGCACTTCGCGCCATGGCAGCGGATGCGGCAGGCAATTGCGCATTCCAGACAATCAATCCCACAAGCCGCAAGCCTTACCTGGTCCAGCGCGCGTATGTCGATGATTTGGTGGAGCTGAAGGATCCAGTCTTCGAATATACGCTGCTTTGGGAGAGATATGGTGTTTGTTGTTTCTCCAGCCGCTACAACATCGACAACGATGAATCAGCGCCTCGCTTGAACGAGTTGTTACAGGGTGCGTTCGGCGCCAGTGGCCTACACTTAATCCTGCGACGCTTTATTGCAGTCACAGAGGGACCGGAAGCCGAAAGCCTGACCAAAACACTGACGGCCGCTCGGGACACACCCGATGCGATTCCCGCTTGGGCGCCGAAGGTCCATGCGCCCCGCGCGATACTTTTGGCACCAAGCCTGCTGGATCCGTGCTGAAGCGCTGATTTTTCGGTCGGCCCCTGTCTTAAGCTCGCTTCGCTTCGCGCCGGCGCGCCGTCAGCACGAACTCCGTATACCCATTGGCCTGCGCCGCCCCCTGCAATACCAGGTCGCACGCCGCCTTGAACGCCACGCCATCAAATCCCGGCGCCATAGCGGTGTATTCGGCATCGCCCGCATTCTGCCCATCGACCACGGCGGCCATGCGCTTCATGGTCTCCATCACCTGCGCCTCGGTCACGATACCGTGGCGCAGCCAGTTCGCGATGTGCTGCGCGGAAATGCGCAGCGTCGCTCGGTCTTCCATCAGGCCGACATTGTTGATGTCCGGCACCTTGGAACAGCCCACGCCCTGGTCAACCCAGCGCACCACATAACCCAGGATGCCCTGCGCATTGTTGTCCAGCTCCTGCTGGATCGCGCTGGGTTCCCAATTGGTGTCCGTCGCCACCGGCACGGTCAGCAGGTCATCCAGCTTCGCGCGGCGGCCGCCGGCCTTGATCTCCGCCTGGCGCGCCATGACGTTGACCTGGTGGTAGTGCAGCGCATGCAGCGTGGCGGCGGTGGGGCTGGGCACCCAGGCGGTGTTCGCGCCGGCCTTGGGGTGGCCCACCTTCTGCTCCAGCATCGCGGCCATGGCGTCGGGCATGGCCCACATGCCCTTGCCGATCTGCGCCTTGCCCTGCAACCCGCAGAGCAGCCCGATATCCACGTTCCAGTTCTCATACGCCACGATCCAGGCGGTGCCGCGCATGTCGTTCTTGCGGATCATGGCGCCCGCTTCCATCGAGGTATGAATTTCATCCCCCGTGCGGTCCAGGAAGCCGGTGTTGATGAAGGCCACGCGGCTCTTCGCGGCGCGGATGCAGGCCTTGAGGTTGACGGTGGTGCGCCGCTCCTCATCCATGATGCCCATCTTCACCGCGTGGCGCGGCATTTCCAGCGCGTCCTCGACGCGGGTGAACAGCTCATCCGCCCAGGCCACTTCGTCCGGGCCGTGCATCTTGGGCTTCACGACATAAACGCTGCCGGTGCGCGAATTGCGCCGCGCCGCCAGGTCATGCTTCGCGATCGCCGCGGTGCACATGGCGTCCAGGATGGTCTCGGGCGTCTCGGTGCCGTTCCACAGCACGGCGTCGGTCATCATGTGATGGCCGACATTGCGCACCAGCATCAGCGAGCGGCCATGCAGCGTGAGCGTGCCGCCATCGGGCGAGGTGTAGCTGCGGTCCGGGTTCAGGCGACGGGTGATGGTCCGGCCAGCCTTCTCCAGGCTGGCTTCCAGCGTGCCGTTCATCAGGCCCAGCCAGTTGCGATACACCGCCACCTTGTCCGCGGCATCCACCGCCGCGACGCTGTCCTCGCAATCCTGGATGGTGGAGATGGCGCTTTCCAGCACCAGGTCGGCCACGCCGGCCGGGTCGGTCGCGCCGATCATGTGCGCGCGGTCGATCACGATCTCCGCGTGCAGGCCGTTGTGGCGCAGCAGGATGCCGCGCGGCGCCGCCGCATCGCCGGTAAAGCCTACGAACTGGAAGGGCTCGCGCAGCGCCACGGCGCCCGCACCCGTCGTCACCACCAGCGCGCCGCCCGCCACCGCATAAGCGGTCGCATCCGCATGGCTGCCGCTGGCCAGGGGCGCGATCTCGTCCAGCACCGCGCGCGCTTTCGCGATCACCTGCGCGCCGCGCACCGCGTCATAGCCGGGGCCGCGCGTTCCGGGCAGCGCATCGGTGCCATACAGCGCGTCATACAGGCTGCCCCAGCGCGCATTCGCCGCGTTCAGCGCATAGCGCGCGTTGGAGACAGGCACGACCAGCTGCGGGCCGGCGATGGTCGCGATCTCGGCATCCACATTGGCAGTCTCGACGGCGAAATCCTCGCCGTCGGGCAGCAGATAGCCGATCTCACGCAGGAAGCGCGTATAGGCCTCGGCGTTGATCGGCCGCTCGGGGAAGGTGCGGTGCCAGGCGTCGATCTTGGCCTGCAGCGCGTCGCGCACCGCCAGCAGGGCTGCGTTGCGCGGGCCCATCTCGGCCAGGATGGCGGCGTATTGCGCCCAGAAATGATCGGGGCTGATGCCGGTGTCCGGCAGCGCTTCCTCGGCCATGAAGCGGACCAGTTCTTCCGCCACCTGCAAGCCGTGCATCTCGATCATCGTGAAATTCCCCGCCGAAACCATGTCCGGCGGGGGGATAGTCGGGAATGCCTTACCGGTCCAGCACCGCGCGGTCGTTCTTGGCGACCAGCGTGCGGAAATGCGATTCCAGCTCGGCATCGGGCAGGCTGAAGGCGGCCTGGAACTTGCGCACGAGTTCCTGCTCGGCCGGCTCAGCCTCGCCATCGGCCATGGCGCTGTCGATCATGTTCAGCACGATGCACAGCTTCTGCTGCGGGTTCAGCGTGGCGGCGACGGCGCCCAGGAAGGTGTCGGCCGGGGTGGAGCGCGCATATTTCACGCAGGCATCCAGGTTCTCGCGCGTGGCGCGGGGGCCCAGCACGCTGAACAGATGCGCGATTTCCTCCTGGTCCATCTCGCCATCCGCGCCCATGCAATAGACGAGCGAGACGACCAGCACATTGCGCGGGTTGAGGTCGAGGGCGGTCTGGTTCTTGAACAGGCCGAACATGCGGGTGCTCCGGGTTTGGGTTACAGCTTCGCCATGTAGCGGAAGGCGGGGCCGATTCCACCCCCGCCGCGAAAGCTTCATCTTGCGGGCCGGGGCCGCGCGCGGGACCATGTGCCCGAGGAGACCGCCATGCCCTATACTCTGCCGCCCCATGTCAGCCAGCATTGGCACATTCGCAAACCGGCCGCGCGGGGCCCGGGCGGCATCGTCGCGTCCCAGGCGCAAGCAGGCGCCGAGGCCGGCGCCGAGATGCTGCGCATGGGCGGCAGCGCGGCCGATGCCGCAGTGGCCACCGCCTTCACCCTGGCCGCGATGGAGCCCTGGAACTGCGGCCTGGGCGGCATCGGCTTCGCGCAGGTGATGCGCCCGGGCGGGCCGGCGGAAACCTTCGATTTCGGCCCAGTGTCACCGCGCGCACTGGACCCGCGCGCCTATGTCATGACCGGCAAGGTCGCGTCGGACCTGTTCGCCTGGCCCGAGGTGGTGGGCGACATCAACGTCCACGGCCCGAAAAGCTTCTGCGTGCCCAGCGCCGTCGCGGGCTATGCGTTGCTGCATGAACGCTATGGCCGCCTGCCCATCCAGGAAGTGCTGGCGCCCGCCGTGGCCTATGCGAAACGCGGCCTTCCGCAGGACTGGTTCACCACGCTGAAGGTGGCCAATAGCGCCGCCATCCTGAAGCTCTACCCCGAAAGCGCGCGCATCTATCTGCCCGGCGGGCTGCCCCCCGTGGCTCCCTATCAGGGCAGCCCCGGCTTCTTCCGCCAGGGGCGGCTCGCCGACACGCTGGAACGCCTGCAACAGGCCGGCCTGCGCGATTTCTACGAAGGCGACATCGCGCGCGCCATCGCCGCCGATGTGCGCGCCATGGATGGCTTCGTCAGCGCTGAGGACCTGGCGCAATGCCAGGCGCGCGTGCTGCCCGCCCTGCAAGCGCCCTGGCGCGGCCGCACACTCATGCTGGCCAATGGCCTGACCGCCGCACCCACGCTGATGCAGGTGCTGCGCGAGATGGAAAATGCCCCTTATGGCGCCACGCCCGATGCCGCCTGGTATGCGCATCTGGCGCGTGCCATGCGCGCCGCCTATGCCGACCGCTTGGCCGGCCTGGGCGATGCCGAACCGCAAGCGGCCGAAAGCTGCACCACGCATCTGACGGTCGCTGACAAGGATGGCATGATGGTGGCGATGACCACCACGCTGCTGAGCTCCATGGGCAGCCGCGTGGTGCTGCCGGAAACCGGCGTGCTGATGAACAACGGCATCATGTGGTTCGACCCTCGCCCCGAGGCGCGCAACGCCATCGCGCCCAACAAGCGCCCGCTGTGCAACATGTGCCCGATCATCGCCGTGAAGGATGGCGCGCCCGAGATCGCGGTGGGCGCATCCGGCGGCCGCCGCATCATGGCCAGTGTGTTCCAGCTGCTCTCCTATGTTGCGGATTTCGGCATGGACCCGGAGGACGCAGCTCACCATCCGCGCCTGGACGTCAGCGGGCCTGATGGCGTCACCGCCGATCGCCGCCTGGGTGATGCGGTGCTGGCGGCACTGGGCGCTGATGCCGCCGTGACCGATGTGGAACACGCCGTGCTGCCGGTGAACTTCGCCTGCCCCAACCTGATCCAGCAGGGGCCTTCGGGCCGCGTCGGCATCACCGATGTGATGTCACCCTGGTCGGCGGCAATCCACGCTTGATACTGGCCGAGGAGATCGTGCTGCTGACGCTGGATGAAGCCAGCGGCACCACGCGCGGGCGGCAGGGCCTGGCGGCATCCCTGGCGCTGGCGGGCGCGGTGATGATGGACCTGTCGCTGCATGGCCGCATCGATACCGACCGCGACGCGCTGCTGCTGCCCTCAGGCGCGCCGACCGGCGAGGCCGTACTGGATGACGCGCTGCTGGCGCTGTCCCTGGACCCGCCGCGCGACAGCCGCGCGGCGCTTCTTCTGATGGCGCGCGATGACGAAACGCGCCGCGCGATGGTGCTGGACGGCCTGGTCGCGCGCGGCTTCCTGCGGCGCGACCGGGGCAGCATCCTGCGCCTGTTTTCCAGGCGCTACCCGGCCAATGACGCAGGCGTCGCGGTGGCTGAGGTGCGCACGCGCCTGCGCGCCCTGGTGATGGGCAACGACGTCCCCGAACCGCGCGACGCGCTGCTGTTGTCACTGGCGCGCGCCACCGGCCTGCTGCCACTGATCTTCAGCGCGGATGAACTGGCCGCGCATCAGGAGCGCCTGGCGCTGCTGGCGCGGATGGAGGCGCTCGGCCGCTCGCTGGGCGAAACCGTCGCGGAATTGTATTCAACGCGCCTGCGAGCAGGCGGAACGTGACCCCGGCGGAGCCGGCACTGGAAAGGAACACCCCATGAGCACACCGAACATCGCTGCCAAGGCACCCATCGCCGTCGAAGTGGAAGCCGGCAAGAACTACTGGTGGTGCTCCTGCGGCCTGTCGAAGAAGCAACCCTTCTGCGACGGCAGCCACAAGGGCAGCGCGTTCTCGCCCACCCAGTACACGGCCGACAAGACCGGCCAAGTATGGTTCTGCGCCTGCAAGCACAGCAAGCGTGGGGCGCTGTGCGACGGCACGCATAAGAGCCTCTGATGGACGAGGATTTCCGCCGCGCGGCGCTGGACTACCACCGCCTGCCACGACCCGGGAAACTGGCGATCGAGCCCACCAAGCGCATGGCCACCCAGCGCGACCTAGGGCTCGCCTATTCGCCCGGTGTGGCCGCCGCCTGTGAGGAAATCGCCCGCGACCCCGAGACCGCCTGGGAATACACCACGCGCGGCAACATGGTCGCCGTCATCACCAATGGCACCGCCGTGCTGGGCCTGGGCGCCATCGGCGCGCTGGCGGCCAAGCCGGTGATGGAGGGCAAGGCGGTGCTCTTCAAGAAATTCGCCGGGATCGACAGCATTGATATCTGCGTCGATGAGCGTGACCCGGCGAAGTTCATCGAAGCCGTGCGCGTGCTGGAACCCAGCTTCGGCGCGATCAACCTGGAAGACATCAAGGCCCCGGAGTGTTTCGAGATCGAGCGCGAACTCCGCGCGCGGATGAATATCCCGGTCTTCCATGATGACCAGCACGGCACCGCCATCATCGTCGCCGCCGCCGTGCGCAACGGGCTGCTGCTGCAGGGCAAGCGCATCGAGGATGTCCGCCTGGTGAACACCGGCGGCGGTGCGGCGGCGCTGGCCTGCCTGGACCTGCTGGTCGCCATGGGCATGAAGCGCGAGAACATCACCGTCTGCGACATTGACGGCGTGGTGTGGAAGGGCCGGCCTGGCACCGACCCCTACAAGGCCGCCTATGCCCAGGACACGGCGGCACGCACGCTGGCCGAGGTGCTGGACGGCGTCGATATCTTCCTGGGCCTGTCGGCGCCGCGCGTGCTGAAGCCGGAATGGCTGCCGAAGCTGGCGCCCAAGCCGCTGGTGCTGGCACTCGCCAACCCCGAGCCCGAAATTCTGCCCGAAGCGGTGCGCGCCGCGCGGCCGGATGCGATCGTCGCTACCGGCCGGACCGACTACCCGAACCAGGTCAATAACGTCCTGTGCTTCCCCTTCATTTTCCGCGGCGCGCTGGATGCGGGCGCGACCACCATCAACGAGGCGATGAAAGTCGCCGCGGTGGAAGCCATCGCGGCCCTGGCGCGCATGGAAGCGTCCGAAGTGGTCGCCGCCGCCTATGGCGGCCAGGCGCCGGTGTTCGGCCCCGACTACATCATTCCCAAGCCCTTCGACCCGCGCCTGATCCTGGAGATCGCGCCCGCCGTCGCGCGCGCCGCCATGGACAGCGGCATCGCGAAACGCCCCATCACCGACTGGGCGGCCTATCGCGCGGAATTGGAGCGCTTCGTCTTCCGCTCCGGCAACCTGATGCGGCCGATGTTCGAGGCCGCGCGCTGCACAGCGCGCCGCGTGGTCTATGGCGAAGGCGAGGACGAACGCACGCTGCGCGCCGTGCAGACCGTGCTGGATGACGGCATCGCCGAACCCATCCTGATCGGCAGGCGCGATGTCATCAGCGCGCGGGTAAAGGCGATGGGCCTGCGCATGCAGCTGAACGAGACGGTGCGCGTGCTGGACCCGATGACGGATGACGCCGTCTTCGCGCCACTGGAAGAACTTTACATCCGCAAGGTCGGCCGCCGTGGCATTCCGCCCGACAGCGCCGGCCGCCGCGTGCGCACGCGGCCCACGGTGGCGGCCGCGCTGCTGCTGGAATCGGGCCAGGCGGATGCCGCGCTGGTGGGCGGTTCCGGAGACTGGATGCGCCACTGGCACCACACGCTGGATGTGGTCGGCAAGTCGGCCGATGTCTCGCGCGTCTATGCGCTGACGGCAGTGATCGTGCCCAATGGCGCGATCTTCTTTGTCGATACGCATCTGATCCTGGAGCCGACGGCCGAGCAGATCGCGGAGATGACGCATCTGGCAGCCGCGCAGATTCGTGAATTCGGCATCGTGCCGCGCGCGGCGCTGCTGTCGCATTCGAGCTTCGGCGCGTCGCAGGCGCCCACCGCCCGGCGCATGCGCGCAGCACTGAAACTGATCCGCGCCGCCGACCCCGGCCTGGAAGTGGATGGCGAAATGCACGCCGATGCCGCGCTGGTGCCCGCCATTCTGGGCCGCGCTGTGCCGGATTCCACGCTGACCGGGCCTGCGAATCTGCTGGTGATGCCCAACCTGGACAGCGCGAACATCGCCTTCAACCTGCTGAAGGCGGCGGCCGATGGCTTGCAGGTGGGCCCGCTGCTGCTGGGCATGAACAAGCCGATCGAGGTGCTGGTGCCGAGTGTCACGGCGCGCGGCATCGTCAATGTGACGGCGGCGGCGGTGGCGCAGGCGAATGGGTGGAAGGGGCCCACCAGCCTATAGCCGCCAGGCCTGCGGCACGTGGCGGCACACGCCGCGCGCTGCGCGCTTCCACGCCGCCCAGCGCCACTGCCGGGCGCCCCGCATGCCGCGCCAGCCAAGCCCAGGCATGCACGCCCAAGGCGCCGGCGCCGGGGTGGCTGCGCGTGGGAAAGATCGGCGAGATCAGCAACGCGTCCAAGCCGAGCGCGCGCCCGCGCGCGATGCCGCGCCGGCCATGGCATGCGGCTGAGAGCAAGGCATCCGGCCGTCGTGCGCGCAGAAACGCCAACAGGCCAGGCGCGCCGCGTTCGGGCAGATGCAGCCCCGCGCCATAGCGCAACGCCACCCGCGCATCGCCGCCGATCAACAGGCGCAAGCCACGCGCCCGTGCCAGGCGCGCCACCGCCGGCAGCAAATCCGGCGCCAATCCACGCGCCACCACCGCCGCCCCGCGCGGCAGCTGCGCCATGGCCGCGCGCGGGTCTGGCAGGCGCACAGGGTCGCTCAACAGCCATAGGCGCGGCACGCCGTCTGGCTTATTCCTTCCGCCCATGATCGCTGAAAACCTGCGCCGCATCCGCGAGAGGATCGCCGAAGCCACCGCCCGCGCCAACCGCCCCGCCGGTAGCGTGGAGCTGGTCGCGGTGTCCAAGACCAACCCCGCGGGTGCGGTGGTGGAAGCCCTGGCCGCGGGCCAGCTGCTGTTCGGCGAGAACCGCGTGCAGGAAGCCGCCGGCAAGTTCCCCGCGCTGCGCGCCGCGCACCCGGCCATGCGCCTGCACATCATCGGCGGCCTGCAGACCAACAAGGCCGAGGATGCGGTGGCCGTCGCCGATGTGATCGAAACGCTGGACCGGCCCAAACTGGCGGAATCCTTGGCGAAGGCAATGCGGAAGCTGAACCGCCACCCCGCCTGCCTGGTGCAGGTGAACACCGGCGATGAGACGCAGAAATCCGGCATCGCGCGTGCCGATGCCGACAGCTTCATCCGCGCCGCGCGCGATGATCACGGCCTGGATGTGCAGGGCCTGATGTGCATCCCGCCGGTGGAGGATGACCCGCGCGCGCATTTCGCGTGGCTCGCGGAATGCGCGGCGCGGCATGGGCTGCGCGTGCTCTCCATGGGCATGTCCGGCGATTTCGAAGCTGCCATCGCCGAGGGTGCGACCCATGTGCGCGTGGGCAGCGCGATTTTCGGGGCGCGGGGTTAGCGTCTGATCGCCGCAGGCTGATCCGGCCTGCTGCGTGGATCAGCCGCTCGGCATCTACGCCGTGACGCGCGCCTTCAGCGGCATCATCACATCGGTCAGCCATTCGCTGGGCGGCAGGCTGCGGGGGTCGTTGAGGTATTCCTCCATCATCGGGTGGTCGGCCGGTTCCTCGCCGCTGCCCGGCAGCCAGGTGCCGTAGAGCCAGTCATAGGCGCCTTCCAGCTCCGCATATGGCCCCTGGAAGCGCAGCGCTGCGCAGCGTATGGCCGGCACTTCGATCAACCGCACGCCATCGCTGACCGGCGTGCCGGCCGGCACCGTCAGCCCGGCCGCCGAGCGCAATTCGGCATCGGGCATGCTGGACGGATCATCCCAGTACAGCGCGATGAAGCGCGTGGCCGCGCCGATCAGGCCGCGCGCCGCGGCCCAGGCCGACAGCCGATCATAAACCGGTCCGATATGGTCATAGGAACCGCGATGGTCGAGCACAGCCAGCGTCATCGCCGGCAGTTCGGTATGGCGGATCTTGTGCATGCTGTCCTCCGTGCCAATGCCGCCTTGGGCGCGGTATGCGCCGGGCGGAATGCCATGCGCGTCGCGGAAGGCGCGCGTGAAGGCCGCGACCGAGCCATAGCCCGCGCCGCGCGCCACCTGCGCCATTGGCGCGTCGGTCTTCAGCAGGGCGACGGCGGCGCGGGATAGGCGCAGCCGTGCCAGCGTTTCCGCCGGCGTTTCGCCCGCCAGCATCCGATAGGCGCGGTGGAAGTGATAGGGCGAGAAGGCGGCGGCATCGGCCAGCGCATCGAGGCTGGGCGGGTCGTCGATGCGGTCGGCGAGCAAGGCCATGGCGCGGGCGATGCGGCGGGCGTAGTCGGTCAGCGTGATCGTCTTCATGGGCGGGTTATGACGCATTCCCGATTGATCGCGCTTGCGAAGTTCCGCGTGGGCGCGGAACACTACGGGCCATGAGCGAACATGGTTTCCACGCGCGGCGAATCCTGCGCGCCGCATCCTCCGCCAGCCTGGCGACGCAGCTGGATGGCCAGCCCTTCGCCAGCCTGGTGACGCATGCGGTGGCGCCGGATGGCGCGCTGCTGCTGTGGCTGTCCACCATGTCGCAGCACACGCGGCAATTGCAGCAAGAACCGCGCTGCGCCGTGCTGGCGCAGGGCGCGCCCACCACCGCCAACCCGCAGACCGTGCCGCGCGTGACGGTGACGGGCCTGGCCGAGAAGATCGAGGATCCGGGCCTGAAATCGCGCTGGCTGGCGCGCCACCCCTATGCCGCGCAATACGCGGAATTCGCGGATTTCGCGCTGTGGCGCATCCTGCCGCAGGCCGCACTTCTGGTGGGTGGTTTCGCCGCCGCGCATCGCATCCGCGCGGCCGATCTGGCGCCCGATGCGCCGGCGGTGGAAGCAATCCTGGTGGCCGAGGCGGAGATCATCGCGCATGTGAATGCGGACCATGCCGATGCGGTGGAGGTGATCGCCGGTGGCGGCGGCTGGCGGATGACGGCGGTCGATGTGGATGGCTGCGATATGCGACTGGAGCATACGGTGCGCCGGCTTGAATTTCCGGCGCCGGTCAGCGATGCGGATGGTGTGCGCAAGGCGCTGATTCTCGCCGCGCGAGCGGCGCGGGCAGGTTAGAGCGGTTTCACCGTCTTCGCTTCCGGTGAAACCGCTCTAGCCCGGCTCCCAGCCCGGCGGCGCCATTTCGAAGCCTTCGAAGGCAAACGCCGGCGAGACGGTGCAGCCCACCAGCGCCCAGCCACCCATCGGCGCGGCGGCCTGCCACCAGCCCGTCGGCACCAGTGCGAAGGGCAATTGCCCAGCAGCCAGGTCCATGCCCAGCAGGCGGTCTTCCTGCGCAAGCCCATCCGCGGAAAGGCGCAGCCGCAGCGGCGCGCCGGCATGCCAGTGCCAACACTCGGTGGCATCCACGCGATGCCAGTGCGAGTGTTCATCGGCCCGCAGCAGATACAGGATCGCGGTGCCGGCACCACGCGTGCCATCGGCCCGCACATCGCGCCACATCTCGCGGTAATGCCCGCCCTCGGGTTGCGGTTGCAGGCCGAGGCGGGCGATGATCGCGTCTGCGCTATCCAACCGGCATGGTCTCAGCGAAGGCAGGCAGCGCGTTGGCGGTTTCGAACCAGGCGGCCAGCTTCGGGTGCGCCGCGCGCCAGGGTTCATGCGCGAAGCGGAAATCCAGGTAGCCCAGCGCGCAGCCGATGGTGGCACCGGTGATGTCCATGGGTGCGGGCGGCATGGCTTCCAGCATGGTCAGCGCGCGGTCGACCGCGGCCTTGGTGCGGGCGTCGAATTTCTGGCGGCCTTCATCTTGCGGCAGTTGCGCGCTGCCGCGCCGCGCCACGGCGGCGTCCATGATGCCGTTCGCGATGGCGTGGATGTTCAGCGCCGCCACGCGCGCTGGGCCGGCGGTGGGGATCAGCCGTGGCGCATCGCCCAGTGTGTCGAGGTATTCGCAGATCACCAGGCTGTCAATCAGCGCGGTTCCGTCATCGCAGAGCAGTGCCGGAATCTTCGACAGCGGGTTGGCGGCCAGCAATTCCGGCGGCGAGAGATGCGGGTTTGACGGCATCAATTCGATGCGGCCATCCAGCCCGCGCAGCTTGGCTGCAACGCGCACTTTGCGCACGAAGGGGCTGGCGGGGCTGTGGAAGAGCTTCATGGCGTGTCCTGGTTGTTATCCGCGGAAACTGTCTTTCGCGGCGCGGATTTCGGCAAGCCGCGCCGCGCTGCCCGCCCGCATGAAGGGGTTGGCTGCGCGTTCCTGCGCGATGGTGGTGGGCACCGTCGCCATGCCGACCACGCGTTGCGCGCGCACTTCTTCGGCGCGGGCGCGCAGTGCTTCGTTGTCGGGCTCCACCGTCAGGGCAAAGCGGACATTGCTCTCGGTGTATTCATGGCCGCAGCAGACCAGCGTGGCATCCGGCAGCGCGGCCAGTGCGGTGAGGCTGGCGAACATCTCCGCCGCATCGCCTTCCAGCAGGCGGCCGCAACCCAGGCTGAACAGCGTGTCGCCGCAGAAGACGTGGCTGGCGAAGGCGATGGCGATGTGCCCACGCGTATGGCCCGGCGTGCCGATCACCCGAGCGGCGGCCGCGCCGAGCAGGAAGTCATCACCATCGGCCAGCGCCAGATCCAGCGGCGGCAACCGGTGGGCATCGGCCGCCGCTCCCGCGACCTTGCCGCCGAATTCGGCCAGCAGTTCCGCGACACCGGCGATGTGGTCGCCATGGTGGTGCGTCAGCAAAATCCAGTCCAGGCCGCAGCCCTGTTCGCGCAGGAAAGCGGCGACGGGCGCGGCCTCTCCAGGGTCGACCACCGCGCAGATGCCGGTGCTGTCATCGCGCACCCACCAGGCATAGTTGTCGGACAGGCAGGGGATCAGCTTGACGGTCAATGTCATGTGCATAAAGCGCTACGCGGAACAGCATATGTCAAGCGCGAATAGGCGCTTCTCCCAACGGATTCGGCGGCGGCGCGGCCCCGGCGCCGAAGGGCGGCGGGTTCAAGCGCATCAAGGGCCATGGGTTGGGCATCTGGCCGACCGGCACCTCGATCAACAGCGGCTGCGCCGGGTTGGCGCAATGCCGCGCCAGTGTCTCGCGCAGCGCATCGGGCGTTTCGCAGCGGGCATGCGCCACGCCGAAGGCAGCGGCCAGGTGCGCGTAATGCGGGTTGGCCAGATCGGTTTCGTAGGATGCGCCGAACATGCGCTTCTGCAGCAGCGCGACATTGCCGAATTGCACGTCATCGAACACCACGGTTGCGGTGTTCAACCCGTAGCGACGCGCGGTGGCCAGTTCCTGCATGGCCCAGCCGAAGCCGCCATCACCGGTGATGGACACAACTGCGCGATCGGGGTGGCCGGCGGCCACACCCAGCGCCGTCGGAAAGCC
>JAPLOK010000271.1 GCA_026400775.1 Alphaproteobacteria bacterium
CGCCGTGTGGCTGCCCGCGCCGGGCTTGGCCAGCCGCCGCGCCACCAGCGCCTCCAGCAGCTTCACGCCACAGGCGATGCCGTCCAGCAGCGGCACCGGCGCCGTCAGGCTCGCGCCCATGCCGGCCATGGCCGCGCCGCCCAGGATGATGGATTCGGCGCCTTCGGCCACCATGCCCGCGATCGCGCCCTGCACCAGGGCGGCCACGCGGGCGGGCTCGGCCAGCACCTGCTGCGGTGTCGCATCCAGGCCGACCAGGCCGGAGACGCGGCCGATCACGCCATGGCGCGTGAGCAATTCGCGATAGCTGTCCACCGCGCCGAAGGTCAGCAGGCCGAAGCGCGCGCCCTGCGTCATGGCCACCAGCGCCGCGGCCTCGGTCATGCCGATGACAGGGCAGGGCATCATCTGCCGGCAGGCTTCGAGCGCGGTGTCGTGGCTGACCGCCAGCAGCACGCCATCCACCTGGCCGGCGTGCTGCGCCAGCAATTCCAGCAAGGCATGACCCGCGATCGCGTTCTCCACGCGGGTCGCGATGACCGCGGGGCCGAAGCGCGGCGTGGCCGGGATGATTTCGGTGCCGGCGGCCGCGGCCGCGCGCGCCGCGGCGGCGCAGAGATCGGTGATGCCTTGGGTGGTGTTGGCGTTCGCGACGAGGAGTTTCATGCAGGCAGCTTGCCGCCGGCGCCATCGCGCAGCAAGCTTGGGACATGCAAACGACCGACACCGCAGCCCTCGAGCTGCCCTTCGATTCCGACACCATGCTGGCCGGCCTGCGCCGCTGGGTGGAGACCGAAAGCCCCACCTTCGACGCCGCGGCGGTGAACCGCATGATGGCGGTCGCAGCACGCGATTTCGCGCTGCTGGGCGCCACCGTGGAGACCATTCCCGGCCGCATGGGCCTGGGCGATTGCGTCCGCGCCCGCTTCCCGCATCCATCGCGCGAGCCCGGCATTCTGGTGCTGGCGCATCTGGATACGGTGCACCCCATCGGCACGCTGGCGGGCGAGCTGCATTTCCGCCGTGACGGCGCGCGCGCCTATGGCCCGGGCATCCAGGACATGAAAGGCGGCACCTATCTGGCGATGGAGGCGATGGCGCAGTTGCAGCGCGCGGGCATCGCGACCAGCCGCCCTGTCACCTTCCTGCTGACCTCGGATGAGGAAATCGGCAGCCCCTCCACCCGTGACCTGATCGAGGCCGAGGCCGCGCGTGCCGCCGTGGTGCTGGTGCCCGAACCCGCGCGCCCCGATGGCGGCGTGGTCACCGGCCGCTACGCCATCGCGCGCTTCAACCTGCGCACGACTGGCAAGCCCAGCCATGCCGGCGCGCGACTGGGCGAAGGCCGCAGCGCCATTCGTGAAATGTGCAAGCAGGTTGTCGCGATCGAGGGCATGACGGGCGATGACTGCACCTTCAGTGTCGGCGTCTTCCATGGCGGACAATGGGTGAATTGCGTGACCACGCATTGCGACGCCGAAGTGCTGAGCATGGCGAAACGGCAGGAGGATCTGGATGCCGGTGTGGCGCGCATGCTCGCCCTGCACAGCACCACCAATGATGTCTCGCTGGAAGTGAAACGCGGCGTGACGCGCCCCGTCTGGGAGCCGGATGCGAAGGTGATGGCGCTGCACGCCAAGGCCGAGCAGCTGGCCCGCCGCATGGGCTTCTCGGTGCCGCCGCAAAGCTCAGGCGGTGGGTCGGATGGCAATTTTACCGGCGCGATGGGCATTCCCACGCTGGACGGCCTGGGCGTGCGCGGGGCGCTTGCGCATACGCTGGAGGAGCACATCATGGTCGAAAGCCTGGCCGAACGCGGCAAGCTCTTCGCTGGCCTGCTGCAGGTGGTGTGATGAAGGTCCTGGTCGCGGGTGGTGGCATTGGCGGGCTGACCACGGCACTTTCGCTGCACGCCGCCGGGATCGACTGCGAGGTCTACGAAGGCACGGCCGAGATGAAGCCGCTGGGTGTCGGCATCAATGTGCTGCCGCATGCCGTGCGTGAATTGACCGAGCTGGGCCTCGCGGACCAGCTGGCCGCGACCGGCATTCCCACGCGCGAATTGCGCTACATCACCATGCATGGCCAGCTGGTCTGGCAGGAACCGCGCGGCCGCGCGGCGGGCTACAACTGGCCGCAATATTCCATCCATCGCGGGCGGTTGCAGATGCTGCTCTGGCAGGTGGCGCGCGAGCGGCTGGCCGGCCGGCTGCACACGGCCAAGCGCGCGGCCGCTAGCCGCCAGGATGCGCATGGCGCGACCTTGCATTTTACCGATGGCAGCAGCGCCACCGGCGATGCGATCGTGGGCGCCGATGGCATCCATTCCGCGATCCGCGCCGAGCGCCACCCCAATGAAGGGCCGCCGCGCTGGAAGGGTGCGGTGCTGTGGCGCGCGACCAGTATCGCACCCGCCTTCCTCGATGGCGCGACGATGATCCAGTGCGGCCATCACAATCTGAAATTCGTCTGCTACCCCATCGCCAACAACCCCGATGGCACGCAGCTGATCAACTGGATCGCCGAGCGCATCCTGCCTGCCGATACCGCCTGGAACCGCGAGGATTGGAACCGCGGCGGCAGCCTGGATGATGTCATCCCGCATTACCGCGACTGGAGCTGGGACTGGCTGGACGTGCCCGCGCTGATGGCCCGTGCCCAGTCGGTCTACGAATTCCCGATGGTCGACCGCGACCCGCTGGAGCAATGGTCGGTGGGGCGCATCACGCTGCTGGGCGATGCCGCGCACCCGATGTACCCGATCGGCTCCAACGGCGCCTCGCAAGCCATATTGGATGCGCGGGTGCTGGCGATGCATCTCAAGCGTGGCGCCACAGTGGAAGCAGGGCTGGCCGCCTATGACGCGGCGCGGCGTCCGCCCACCGCCGCACTCACGCTCGCCAATCGCGGCCTGGGGCCCGACATCATCCTGGAGCGCACGCATGAACGCGCGCCGCAAGGCTTCAAGCACATCCATGACGTGATGCCCGAGGCCGAATTGCGCGAGACCGCCGCGCGCTACAAGCAGCTGGCCGGCTTCGATCCGGAGCTGCTGAACGAGAGGGAAAGCCATTCGGCATGAGGGTCGCAGCGATTGGCCTGGGCAGCATGGGCGGGGGTGCCGCGCGCGCCATGCTGGCGAAGGGCCTGGTGGTGACCGGCTGCGACCCGTCGGAGAATGCGCGCGCCGCCTTCAACGCGGCCGGTGGCCAGGCGGTCTCTCGCGCCTGCGACATCCCGGCCGGCACCGAGGGCGTGCTGGTGCTGACGGTCAATGCCGCGCAGGCACGCGCTGCGATCTTCGGCGCTGAAGGCTGCGCGCCACGCATGGCGCGTGGCGGCGTGCTGGTGGTCTCGGCCACCATGGCGCCGGCCGATGCGCGGGCCTTGGCCGCTGATGCCGCGGCGATGGGCCTGCTGTATCTGGATGCGCCCGTCTCGGGCGGCGCCAAGGCGGCCGCGGCCGGGACCATGACGGTGATGGCCAGCGGCGCGCCGGAGGCCTTTGCCGCCGCCGAGCCCATTCTGGATGCGGTGGGTGGTTCGGTCTGGAAACTGGGCGATGCGCCGGGCCTGGGTGCGACCATGAAGGTGGTGCACCAGCTGCTGGCCGGCGTGCATATCGCGGTGGCCGCAGAGGCCATGGCGCTCGGCATCAAGGCGGGGCTGGACCCGCATCAGGTCTATGGCGTGGTGACGGGGGCTGCCGGCAATTCCTGGATGTTCGAGAACCGTATGGCGCATGTGCTGGCGGGCGACGATACGCCGCTCTCGGCGGTGAATATCTTCATCAAGGATCTTGGCTTGGTGGATGCGCTGGCGCGGGATGCGAGCTTCCCCGTGCCGCTTGCGGCGCAGGCCTTGCAGCTGTTCGTCGCGGCCGCCGCCAATGGGCATGGCGGCAATGATGATGCATTTGTGATTCGTGCGTATCAGGCGTTGACGGGCATCGCGCTGCCGGGTGAGCCGGGTGGGTCTACAACCGGGTGAGCTACTTCTGTGCGTACTGCTCGACCGCGCTCAGAATTTTGTCGGCATGCTCGTACAGGTCATCGATGGATTTCAGATCGATGCGCTCTTCGATCTTGTCCGCGTTGAAAACGCCGATGCGCAAGCGTGTTTCTGAAAAATAGAGGCGTGCGATGGGCCGGCGATTGTTGTCATCAGCAAGGATGGCACAATAGCTTTGGGCGTCGCGCATGACGATCCGGTTCGCCGCGATAGCCTTGCGTCCGATACTGCGAATGATGCGAAAGCCCTCAAGTTCATCGTCGGTTGTGTCGACATCGCGCGCGGGCAGATTGCCCGTCGGCTGGGCTTCGTTCGACGGTTCTGACACAGCAATGTGGGCTGAGCCGGCGGGGGGCGGCTGTAGTGCGCCGATTAGGCGCCGATTGACCTCCTCCCGGATGGCTTCCTGCACGCAGGTTCGCAGGATCGAGGTAAAGCGTTCGCGCACTGACGCTGTTACCTGACCGTCATAGACTCGCCGCGTCATCATCCGCAGTGAACTCAGGAATGACAACGTCTGGATCGAAGACGTCATAACCAAGGGCACGGAGCATCGGCATCACCAAGGCATTCTTGGCGGCTTCCTCAGTCAAGAGGTCTGCGGCTCGCCCTGCACGAGCACGAATGCGGCCAAAATCTTCGGTAAAGGACATCCACGCGTCTCCATCGCCGAGCAGATGGTAGCGGAGACACGTAGGTCATCAAGATATAGAAGGCGCGGGAAATTGTTGCCGGACAAGTGCCGCCGCGGTTAGAGACGCTTTAGCGCCCCGCAAATCAATGCCACCTGCGCATCCGTCAATTCCGGATACATCGGCAGGCTGAACACCTCCGTCGCCGCGCGGCTGGTTTCCGCGCAGCCCGCAGGCCCCATGGCGATGCGCCCGGCATAGGCCGACTGCTCATGCACGGGCACCGGGTAGTGGATGCCCGTGCCCACGCCATCGGCCTTCAGCCGCGCCATCAACTCGCCGCGCACGGCACTGCGCAGCACATATTGGTGGAAGACATGCTCGCTATCCGCCCGCCGTGCCGGCGGTATCAGCGAGGTGCCCTTGAGCGCCGCATCGTACCGCGCCGCGATCGCCCGCCTGCGCGCATTGCCCGCATCCAGCACCGGCAGCTTCACGCGCAGGATCGCCGCCTGCACCTCATCCAGTCGCGAGTTGATCCCGACCAGCGAGGACACATACCGCTCGCGCCAGCCATATTGCCGGATGGCGGCGATGCGCTCGGCCAGCGCCTTGTCCGGCGTGGCCAGCACGCCGCCATCACCCAGGGCGCCCAGGTTCTTCGTGGGGTAGAGGCTGAAGGCAGCCGCGGCGCCGAGCGTGCCGAGCTTCCGCCCGCCAATCGTGGCGCCATGGCATTGCGCGCAATCCTCGATCAACGGCACGCCCGCCTTCTCGCAGGCCGCGAGCATCGGCCCGATATCGCCGGCCTGGCCATAGATATGCACCAGGATCACGGCGCGGATGGGCGGGATGCCCGGCGGCGGATCTTCCAGCACGGCGGCCAGTTCATCGGCGTCCATGGTGTAGTGCTCGGGGTCGATGTCGAGCAGCAGGGGCGTGGCGCCCACCATCTCGATCGCGGCCACGGTGGCCACGGCGGTGTGCGACACTGTCACCACAGTCGAGCCCGGCCCAATATCCATCCCGCGCAGGATCAGCGCCAGCGCATCCGTGCCATTGGCGCAGCCCACGGCATGCATGCCATCGCCCAGCCAGGCGCCGAACTCGCGTTCGAACGCGGCACCCTCGGCGCCCAGGATGTACCAGCCGGAATTCAGCGCCCGCGCGACGGCGATGTCGATCTCGGTCTTCTGCGCGCGATAGCTCGCGCCGGGATCAGCCTGCGCGATGACGGGGAGGGGTGCGTTCATGGCGGCGGTCCTACAGCTATGCGCG
Organism: Alphaproteobacteria bacterium; assembly: GCA_026400775.1. GTDB lineage: Bacteria > Pseudomonadota > Alphaproteobacteria > Acetobacterales > Acetobacteraceae > Rhodovarius. The sequence continues at coordinate 5,922 of JAPLOK010000271.1, forward strand.
GCCGATTCACCGGCCCGGCCGACACGGCCAGGCCGGATCGGGCGCTACAGATAATCTTCCAGGCGTTCACGATACCAGTCGAGAGTGCGGCGCAAACCCTGCGCCAGCGGCACTTGCGGCGCCCAGCCGGTGGCGGCGCGGAAGGCGGCGTCATCGGCATGGTAGCTGCCGATGTCGATCGGCGCGCGGTCGGCGGGGAATTCGCGGGTGGAAAAGCTGCCGCGCCCGTCATTGGCCGCGATGCAGAGATCCGCCAGGTCGCGCAGCGAGACCGGCGGCGCGCCGCCCAGGTTGAACACCTGGCCATTCACGCGCGCATCATCGGTATGCTCGGCGGCGCCCAGGAAGGCGGCGGTGACGTCATCGACAAAGGCCAGGTCGCGCAGCTGTTCACCGCCCCAGACTTCGAAGGGTTCGTTTTCCAGAAGACGGCGCATCCAGATGCCCAGGAAGGTCTGCTTCGCATCACGGATGCGCAGGCGCGGCCCATAGCAGTTCGTCAGCCGCAGCGAGACCACGGGCCGCTTCAGCACGCGCGACTCCAGCAGCCAATACTGTTCGCCCGCCCATTTCGAAACGCCATTCGCATCGGGTGGATTGACCGGGTGCATCTCGTTCACCGGCAAGTACAAGGGCCGCCCATAGAACTGCCGCGTCGAGGCATGCACGACGCGCGCGCCCGGCGCCACTTCGCGCATCACCTGCACCAGCCGCACCTGTGCGACCGCATTGATATTGATGTCCGCGACCGGATCCTTCTGGCCGCCCATATGGCTGGTCTGCGCGGCCAGATTGAACAGCACATCCGCCCCGCGGGCCAGGCTGTGCAATTCAGTGTCGCGCAGATCGCCGCGCACCAGCATGACGCCCGCGCCATCGAGGTTGCGCGGGTTGGCACCACCCTCCTCGAACATCGCATCCAGCGCGGTCACGCGCGCGCCGAGGCCGGCCAGCGCGTGGCACAGATTGCTGCCCAGGAAGCCCGCGCCCCCGGTCACCAGCACACGACGATTCTTCCACCAGGCGGCGTTCATGGGTGTTCCTCTAGCATCACCCGTTTCGCACCGGAATGCGGCGGGGTTCGGCCGCGATCATGGCGTGGCTGAGGCAAGCTCCATCGCCAGTTTGCGGCGCATGGCACGCGCGAAACCGGCCCAGCCATCGGCCGAGAGCGCGAAGCCGCCGCTGGTCACCGCATGTGCACGCAACCAGCGCGCCGGGTCATCACCGGGCAGTGTTCCCACCCCCAGCGCATTCACCCGCACGCCGCGCAGTTCCAGTGTGGCGCGCGCGGCCTCGGCCGGGGCAACGTCGGAACCGCCATCGGAGGCGATGTCCACCACCTCCTGCTCGGCCGCGCAGGGCGCGGCATCCAGCGCGGCGGCGGCGTCTTCCAGCGCTGGCCCGATATGCGTGCCACCCCAGAGCATGCGCGGTGCGGCGCGCAGCGCGGCCGCGAAGGCCGTTGCATCCGGCTCTGCCGCCGGGATGCGCCATGGCACCAGCACACGCGTGTCCTCGGCGAAGGCGATGGCGGTCACCGCGACCGCGCCTTGCCGGTGCATCACGCTGAGCACCGCGGGGTCGGTCAAGGCCTCGGCCGTGCCGTCGCTCTGCAGCGCCCATTCGGCATCGTTGATGGAGCCTGAGGCATCCATCAACAGCACCAGCGCGACAGCACAGCTGAGCATCTCACGCCCCCGTCATGGTCAGGCTACCAGGGTTCACCGTGACGGTGCCCGGCCCCGCGACGGAGGTGGCGGCCGACAGCGGGCTCCAGGTCAGCGCGTTGCCACCGGCCGCGGCGTCGAACAGGCCGATATGCGTGAGCGTGCCGACCGCACCGGTGAAGGTGAAGCGGATCGCCTCGGCATTGGATTGCACGCCGGTGCCGGTGAAGGTCACGCGCTGGCGGGCATAGCCATTGCCGACGGGCTCGCCGGTCACGCCGGTGGCGGCAGCACCGCCGGTGCCCAGTGCGCAGAATACGGCGGAGGGCTGTGCCGGGCTGCGGCCGCACAGCGTGCGCGCGAGCAGGTTGCGGGCGTGTTCGGTCAGGGAGGACATGCGGAAATCTCCTTCGTGGATCAGATGTCGGTGGCGTCGGCGAAGAGCGGCGGCAGGGCGGCGCCGTCATCGCCAAGGCCCGCGGATTCCGCGCGGATCGCGGCGTAGATCGCACCCCGCGTCAGCGAGCCGCGCCTGGCCACGCTGCCCAGCGCGAAGCGGAAGGCATGCCGGGCGACCGGCGCCCGCCCATCGGTGCGCGCGGCCGCATCGCGATAGCCATGCAGCTGCGCATCGACGATGCCGGCAGTGAAATCGACCTGCATATGCGTCAGCTTCCAGTAGCTGGCGGTGATGCCGGTCTCGGGCGATTCGATCTCATGGATCAGGGCCATGTTCGGGTCCTTTCGGGGGGGGTCAGGCGGTGACTTCGACGGCGATCACGCGGGCCACCCAGCGGATCGTCTTGTTCGCCTCGCCCGCGCAGTTGATCGCGAGCCCGCCATTGGTGGTGTCGGCGGAGAGGCTGATGCTCCAGGCGGCGGCAGCCGCATCGCGCATCTCAGGTGCGAGGTTCGCGCCCGATGCGGCATTGGCGATGCCAGGTGTCGCGGTCAGCGAGGTGCCGCCGACATAGGTGGTCGCGGCGACCGAGGCACCGCGGCGCATCAGCACCTCGGCGTACCAACTGGCGCAATCACCCGCGGTGCCGGCGGTGCCGCCAGTCTGCTGCGCGACCACCATGATGGACATGCGGTAGGTGCCGTTGTTGGGCAGGTTCACGCTGTTGGCAGTGGAGGCTGCGGCGCCATCGCTGGTGGCGCGCGCGGCGGTGGCGCTGGTGGTGCTGACGCGCAGCACGAATTCACCGGCCTGCGCATCGCCATCCGTGCCGAAGCGCCCGGCCGACCAGGCGCCGCGCCCGACATTGGCGCGCGACGAACTGCGCTCCCCGCCCGGACACCAGGAACGCTGCGCGGAGACGATGTTGCTGGTCCCGCCGGCGATGGTGGTGCTGGTGGCGGATGCGGTGTTGCCGATACCGCCGCCGATCGCGCTGGTGGCGCCGCTGGCGGTGTTGTTCTGCCCGCCTGCGATGCTCGACGCACCGCCCGAGGCCACCTGCGTCGCCGCCGTGCGTGACACTTGCAGATCGACCGCGCCAGTGCCGCGCGCATTGCCGCCGCTCACATTGCTGTCGGGGAATTGCGCGATGAGCGCGCCCGAACCCTTGGGCTGGCCGATGACGGCGGAGATGTTCGCATCCACCCCCGCCGCCTGCCATCCGACGCTGGGCGCCGCACCCGTCGCGGCGCCGATCATCTGCACCGCGTTCACCGCATTGGCTATGTGCAGCACCTGCATCTGCACGCCGCCGCCGGTGACAAAGCTGTGCGCGCCGCTACCCTTGGTGCGCAGCATCAGGCTGACATCGGCATCGCTGCCGGTGCTCTCGAGCGTGGGTGCGGTGTTCGTCGTGGCACCGCTGATGGTGATGCTGTTGACGCTGGCGGCCGGCGCATGTGCCCGCAGCGCATGCCCGCCAGGAGCGCCGGCAAGGTGCACCGTCGCCGGCGTGAAGCGAGCGACCTCGGCACCCGCGACACTGGCCGAGAGCGTCTGCGCACCAGGCTGGGAAAAGCCCGTCGCATCCTCGCCCACCGCGATGCCGGGTTTGGCCGTGGTGCCGGCGGGCGCGCGCATCTGCACGACGCCATTGCCGTCGAGGTTGCACATCGGCCCCGGCGTCACGCTCTCCAGGATGGGTGGCGTGCCGAGAATGACGCGGTTGGGATCGCCGGTCGCGGCATTGGCCACGCTGATCGCCGGCGCGCCGTTGTTGCGCAGATTGTAGCGCACGACGCGCAGCGCGAAGAGGTCGATCCGGCTGCTGTGCGAGGCCAGCCGGATCGCGGTGTCCTCCACCGCATCGACGCGCAGATTGCCCATCTGGATGCGGCAGGATGGCGCATTGACGAAGACCGCATGCGAGCCGGGCAGGGGGTTGCCGGTGCCGTCGAGACGTTCATGGTGGGTGGTGAAATTGGCGACCAGCCCGTCGACGCCCGCGGTATCCACCCAGATCCCGTAGCGGGCGAAATCGGCATAGGCTTGGCCGATGTAGAACTTGGTTGTGCGCCCTTCGAGCCCGGCGCTGAAGCGGAACATCGAGCGGTAGCCGAGCACGAAGGCCTGGTCGATGAAGGGGCCATCGCAGCGGCGGAAGATGATCGCATCGCCATTGGCCTGCTGCCAGTCGACGACATGCACGTTCGACGACCAGAAGGGCCAGAAATGGATGTTGTGCAGACGCGGCACGTCGAGCGCCTGCTCGACCTCGATGCCCGCGGTGAAGACCTGGCCGCGGATGCGGCGGAAATCCGTGCGGCCGGAGTTGTGGCAGAGGAAACCCTTGTTGACGCCGCAGAGGAAGACGTTCTCGAAATCGACACCGCCCAGGCAATCGACGATGCGGAAGAACCAGTCGTAGTTCGTCGGCGCCCAGCTGGCGGAGAAATTCGTGGGGTGGATTTCGGCGATCGCGATGTCGGCGACCACCGAACCGCGCGCCATAAGCCCCGTGAAGGTGAAGGGCGTGAAGCCGGTATTCGCCACTGTCAGCCAGGTGCCGTCCGCGGGCCCGGGACCTTCAGTGAAGCCCGCCCCCTGCAGGCGCACCGTCACACCATTGACGGTGATGCCGCTGCCCAGGCGGTAGTGGCGCGGGCCGAACTGCACCACGCCGCCGCCCTTGCCGGCCAGGAAATTGATCGCCGCCTGGATCGCTGGCGCGTCATTGGTCAGGCCGTTGCCGATCGCACCGAAGTCGTGGACGTGCACACTGCGCTGCTCGTGCATGGCGCTGCGCAATTGCGCGAGGCTGGTGCGCCGTGTCGTGGGGCCGCTTGCCATCTGCGAGACGGCTGCGAGATCGGTGTCGGCAAGCGTCGCCGCCGCCGGAAGCTGGCTGATGCGAAGATCTGACATGTCGGGGTCCGTTGGGTCCGGAGGGGCGGGGGGCAGGCGTCAATCGGCCAGCAGCGCGAAGCCGTTTTCCATCAGAATGGCGAAGCCATTTTCCTGCTTCAGCGCGCGCGAGGGCGGCGCCACGGAGAAGCTGCGCGAGGTGGCGGCGATGGCGGGGTCCAGCGCGTCCTCGACGCGGATGCGGTAGCCGCTGCCGGTCGGCGGCGCGGGCAGTGCCGCGGTGGCGAAGCCGCCGGTGACGGTGACGGTCTGCGCGGTGTTCACCGTCTGTCCCGAGGCGTTGCGCAGGCTGACCACGACCTGGCTGATCGGGCCATGCACCTGGGCCGAGACCGGGAGGGTGGTGCCGGCGATGAAGCCGGCGGCCAGGGGTGCCAGGATAATCGTCCGCACCACGGCGCCCACCGTCTGGCTCAGCGAGAAATTCTGTGCGGCACTGCGCAGCGCGGCGAGCGGGGCGATCGCGCCATCGAGCGTGACACCCGGACCGAAGGCAGGGCCCGCGCGCAAAGGCAGCATTGCCAGCGCATCGGAGGATTGCAGCAGCATCAGGTCGCCGGGCTTGAACTGGACCGCCACGGTGTTGAAATAACCCAGTGTCGCGACCTCGGCCCGTGGGTCCTGCGTGACATAGTGCCAAAGAGAAAAGGCGCTGGTCTGGATCAGCGGCGTCAGGCCGGTGGGGGCGAAGGGCATCGGGTTTCTCCTGGGGGATGGACGCGCAAAGGCACCGCGCGGGGATTGCCCGGGCGGTGCGGAAAGCCAAAGATGATGGGAATGGATGCGGGCACACTTCGCCCGTTGACCTGTCCGAAATAGCAAAACATTCCGCGCAAGGTCAAGCAAAAACTGCGGTGCTTTCGCACTTGGCGAAGCCGGCCGCGCAATGGCATGCAGGTGCCATGAAACGCGCGCTGCTTGCCCTGCTGTTGCTGATGCCCCTGGCCGCGCCCTTCAACTGGGCCGACTATATCGACCCCTACGCGGTCGACCGCTTCCAGCGCGAGAGCGGCATCCGTATCCGCTACGATGTCTATGACAGCCTGGAGACGCTCGAGGGCCGGCTTTCCGCCGGGCGATCAGGCTTCGACATCATCGTGCCGACCAGCGAACCCACCTACGCGCGGCTGGTGCGTGCGGGCGGCCTGCGGCTGCTCGATATGTCACGCATTCCCAATGCCCGCCATCTCGATCCGGCGCTGATGCAGCGCGTCGCCGCGGTCGATCCGGGCAACCGCCATGGCGTGATCTATCTTTGGGGCACGGTGGGGCTTGGCATGCGCGAGGACCGCATCCGCGCGCTCGCACCTGATGCGCCGCTGGACAGCATGGCGCTGCTGTTGGACCCGGCGAATGCGCGCAGGCTCGCGCGCTGCGGCATCGCGGTGATGGACAGCCCGACGGATGTGCTGCCCTCCGTGCTGCGCTTTCTGGGCCGCGATCCGAACAGCGGCGATGCGGCGGATCTGCGCGCGGCCGAACAGGCGCTGCTGGCGATCCGGCCCTTCCTGCGCAGCATTCCCGGATCGGCTGCGATCGTGGATGCGCTGGCCAATGGCGAAATCTGCCTGGCGCTGAGCTATTCGGGCGATGTCATCCAGGCCGGCGCCCGCGCGCGCGAAGCCAACCGCCCCTTTGACATCCGCTACGCCGCGCCGCGCGAAGGCGCGCAGCTCTGGTTCGACATGTTGGCGATCCCCGCCGATGCGCCGAACCCCGATGCAGCGCATGCCTTCATCAATTTCCTACTCCAGCCCGATGTGATGGCCGGCATCACCAACCAGGTGCGCTACCCCTCCGCCGTGCCGGCGGCGCGCGCGCTGCTGCGCGCCGATGTCGCCAATGATCCTTCAGTGCACCCCGATGACGCTGCCCTGCGCAACGCCTTCATCGCCGGCACGCCGCCTGCCGCTGTCGAGCGTGCGCGCATACGGCTCTGGTCGCGCTTCAAGGCCGGGCGTTGAGCCTGCGCATCGAAGCACTGCACAAGAGTTTTGGCGCAACGCCCGCGCTGCGAGACCTCTCGCTCGACGTGCCGGCGCGGAGCTTCGTGGCCATCCTTGGCGGCTCGGGCTCCGGCAAGTCCACGCTGCTGCGCATCATTGCCGGCTTCGAGACCGCCGATGCCGGGCGCATCATGCTGGGCGGCCAGGACATCGCGCCCCTGCCGCCGCGGCTTCGGCCCTGCGCGATGATGTTCCAGTCCTACGCGCTGTTTCCGCATTTCTCGGTCCACGAGAACATCGCCTATGGCTTGCGGCGCGCCGGCACATACCAGGCGGCGCGCGTGCAGGAATTGCTGGCCCTGGTCGGCCTCGCCGGCCTTGATTCGCGCAGGCCCGCGCAGCTCTCGGGCGGGCAGCAGCAACGCGTGGCCCTCGCGCGCGCTTTGGCCCGCAAGCCGCCGCTGCTGTTGCTCGATGAGCCTCTCGCCGCGCTGGATGCCGGGCTGCGCGCGGCCACCGGCGCCGAGTTGCGGCGCCTGCAGCGCGAGACAGGCACCACCTTCCTGATGGTCACGCATGATCAGCAGGAAGCGCTGGGCCTGGCCGACCTGGTCGCCATCCTCCATGGCGGGCGCGTCGCCCAGATCGGCCCGCCGCAGCAGGTCTATGCCCGCCCCGCAACGCGTTTCGTCGCGGAATTTCTGGGTGCGGCGAACATCATCGGCAACCATGCGCTGCGCCCCGAGAACATCCGCCTGGACACCACCGGCACCGTGTCCGCGCATGTGCTGCGGGCCGGTTTTCGCGGCGAGACATGGCTGCTCGAATGTCGCGCCGCCGATGGCACGGCGCTGCGCGTGGCCCTGCCCGCCGGCGCGCCGCCCCCGCCCGAGGGCAGCGCGGTCATGCTCTCCTGGGATGCGGCGGCGATGGTGCCGCTCGGCGCATGATCCGCGCCGGTGCCGTGGCTTGGCTTGCCCTGCTGGTCGCCGCACCCTTGCTGCTGGTGCTGGTCATCGCCTTCGCCGTGCCGGATGAAGGC
>JAPLOK010000240.1 GCA_026400775.1 Alphaproteobacteria bacterium
ATGGGCATGTTGTGGTCTTCCTCGCGCAGCGCCACGCGCACCTCGCGCGCCCCTTTCGCGGCCATGTGGCCCAGCAGCCGGCAGACATGATCGGCCACCAGATCCGCGCGCAGCGTCCAGCTGGCGCGGAAATAGCCGAACACCCAGGCGAGGTTCGGCACGCCGGTGAACATCATCCCGCGCCAGGTGACGGTCTGTGACCAGTCCAGCGGTTCGCCATCGATGCTGAAGGCGATGTCGCCCATGATGTTCAGGTGAAAGCCGGTGGCGGCCACGATCAGATCCGCGTCCAGATGCTGGCCGGATTTCAGCGCGATCCCGGTCTCGTCGAAGCTCTCGATCTCGTCGGTCACCACGCTCGCATCGCCGCTCGCGATGGCCTTGAACAGATCGGCATCGGGGATGAAGGCCAGGCGCTGCCGCCAGGGTCGGTAGGGCGGGGAGAAATGCGTCTCGATGTCGTAATCCGCGCCGAGATGCTTGCGCACATTGGCCAGCAATTCCGTGCGCACCTTGTCGGGCTCGCTGAAGGTCCGCTCGGTGAAGCGCCAGGATTCGTAGAGCATCTTGCGGCGGACGATTTCGTGGATCCAGCTCTCATCCACTTGCAGCGCGCGCAGCTCGTCGGCGATGTCGATCGCGTTGCGGCCGGTGCGGAAATAGGTGGGCGTGCGCTGCAGCATGGTCACATGCGCGGCGCGGCCGGCCATGTTCGGCACCACGGTCGCGGCCGTGGCGCCGGAGCCGATCACCACCACCCGCTTGCCGGCGTAGTCCAGATCGTCGGGCCATTCCTGCGCGTGGATGATGCGGCCGCCGAAGCGCTCCATACCGGGCCATTGCGGCATGTAGCCATGCTCGTGCTTGTAGTAGCCCTGGCACATCCACAGGAATTTCGCGGTGAAGACGGCGGGCTCACCGGTGTCGGTGCGGGTGGCATGCACGGTCCAGCACGCATCGGCGCTCGACCATTCGGCGGTCGTGATGCGGTGGCGATAGAGTATCTGCGGCGCGAGCCCGTTCTCGGCGATCACTTCGCCCATATAGCTGCGGATTTCCTCGGCGGTGGCGATGGGCGGGCCGACCCAGGGCTTGAAGCGATAGCCGAAGGTGTAGAGGTCGCTGTCCGAGCGGATGCCCGGGTAGCGATGCGTCCACCAGGTGCCACCGAAGCTCTGGGCCGCTTCCAGCACCAGGAAGCGCGTGCCGGGGCGCTGGTGGGTCAGGTGATAGGCGGCGCCCACGCCCGAGATGCCGGCGCCGACGATCAACACGTCGAGTTGCGTCACGCCAGCGGGCTGGGTGTCGGGCATGCTGTTTCCTCCGACGCGCAGCCTAATACCATCTCTCGCCGTAGGCGAGCGATGGTATGAGCTTTTGCGCCCTCAAACGCCGGGCGCAAACCGGTGGTTTGCTGGGCTTTCGCCGGACTGCCGGCGGCGCCCATTCGGGCGCTTGGCCAGTCATGCTCCATGGATTTTGGTATGCCATGCGCGCCTGTGCTGGCCATGATGCCGCGGTGGGTGGGGCCTTCGCGCTACGGCAATTGGCGGGTCATGCCATTGCGGTGCTCCAGCACCGCGCCGCCGCCGCCATAGGCACGATCGCCCACCGCTTGGGGTGTGAGCAACACGCCGGCCAGCGTCTCGGCGGGTGCTGGCCCGTCGATGACCCGCGGCACGACCGGCATGGGCGCCGGCATCGCGATGACTTGCGGCGGTGGCGGGGCGCAGGCCAGGAGCGAGAATACTGCAAGGCTGAGAATGGCGGTGCTTGAACGGAGCATGGCGAGGTTCCTGATTGACCCCTCAGCAACGCGCGAACCGGGCATGCAGCAGCGTCCGATCGGGTTGAACCGCTGCGCGGTTCGGCCGAGCGGACATAAGCTGCTCTAGCAGCTATGCTCCTAGAGCACGGCCTTCCGACCAGCTTGATCCAAGCTGGTCGGAACGTGCTTTAGGTTTCACCCCGCCTTGGCGCCGTCCGCGGCGATCCAGGCTTCCAGGCGGCGCAGCGCCTCCTGCAGCACGGCTTCGTTCTTGCAGAAGGCGAAGCGCACATAGTGGCTGGGCGGATTCGCTGCGGCATAAAATGCGCTGTTCGGGATGGCCGTGACCTTGGCCTGTTCGGTGATGGCGCGGCAGAAGGCCATGTCATCGCCGGCCCAGCCGAGCGGGCGCACATCGGTCGTGATGAAATAGCTGCCGCGGGTTTCCAGCACGCCGAAGCCCAGGCGGCGAAGCCCGGCATCCAGCAGGTCGCGCTTGGCCTGGAGAGCAGCGGCGAATTCCTCGAAATAGGCGTTGTCCTTGGCCAGCCCCACCGCCACGCCGCGCTGCAGATTGGGCGGCGTGGTGAAGGTCAGGTTCTGGTGCGCCTTGGCGACATTGGGCTGCAAGGACGCATCGCAGGTGACATAGCCGACCTTCCACCCAGTCAGGTTGAAGGATTTTCCCGCACTGCCGATGCGCATGCAGCGTGCGCGCATGCCTGGCAGCGTCATCAATGGGATATGCTTCCAGCCATCGAAGGTCAGGTGTTCGTACACCTCGTCGCAGATCGCGTAGATGTCATGGCGGGTGACGAGGTCCGCGATGAAGGCGAGTTCGGCGGTGGTGAAGACCTTGCCCGTGGGGTTCATCGGCGTGTTGAACAGGATGGCCTTGGTGCGCGGGGTGAAGGCGGCGGCGAGTTCCGCGCGCGGCAATTCCCATTTCGGCGGGGCCAGGCGCACGATCTTGGGCACACCACCCAGCAGGCGGATCGACGGCACATAGGTGTCATAGAGCGGCTCGATCACCACCACCTCGTCCCCGGGATCCACCACGGCGGCCAGGCAGGCGGTGATGGCTTCGGTGGCGCCGGAGGTGACGACAACCTCCCGGTCGGGGTCCACCTCGATGCCGTAGAAGCGCAGGTTGTGCGCGGCCACCGCCTGGCGCAGTTCCGGCACGCCGGTCAGCGGCGGGTATTGGTTGCGGCCATCCTTCAGGGCGGCGGCCGCGGCCTCGATGACATCGGGCGGGCCGTCATAATCGGGGAAGCCCTGGCCCAGGTTGATCGCCTGGTGCTGGCTGGCCAGCGCCGACATGACAGGGAAGATGGTGGTGCCGGTCCCGGACAGAAGCTGGTTCTGCGGGCGGCCGGGGGCGGGTGCGCTGGCGGGCTGGGACATGCGCGCATTTATGGGGGGCTGTGGCGGCTGCGCAAGGCCATGGCTGGGGGTGCGCCCAAATTCCGTGCAGCATGATCGAGGCTTGGGCGAAACCTGGTTCGCATCGCGTTTTGTGCAGCCCCCCCGGATTGTGGGCACCACCCCGGCCGTGCCATCACGACGCGCCTCGGCATGGAGGCCAAAAGCCCGGAAACGCCACAAACAGCACGATGCCAGTCAGGACGCGATGAAGAAGATCGAAGCCATCATCAAACCCTTCAAGCTCGATGAGGTGAAGGACGCGCTGCACGATATCGGGCTGCAGGGCCTGACGGTCGTGGAAGCCAAGGGTTTCGGCCGCCAGAAGGGTCATACGGAGTTGTATCGCGGCGCCGAATACGTGGTGGATTTCCTGCCCAAGGTGAAGATCGAGGTGATCTGCGACGATGCCCTGGCTGAACGTGCGATCGAGGCCATCATGGCCGCGGCGCGCACCGGGCGGATCGGGGATGGCAAGATCTTCGTCTCCGACATCCAGGAAGTGATCCGCATCCGCACCGGCGAACGGGGCGAAGACGCGGTCTGAGCTTTCCTACCCCACGCAGGCAGCCGTCACACCAACCCTGCCTGCATGTGGACCCAAGATTTCCGTCGCGCCGCCTGGGGAGAGCGTCCCGGGGCTGGCAGCGGCGGCGGCGGGCGACCGCCGGAACGCACACCGGGACGCTGACTGTAAGGAGCGACTGAAGACGATGGCAAAGAAGCCGAACGACGCCGTGGCCAAGGTCATGGAGATGATCAAGGAAAACAGCGTGGAATACGTGGACCTGCGGTTCACAGACCCGCGCGGCAAGTGGCAGCACACCGCCCAGCATGTCAGCACGATCGAACCCGATGTGTTCGAGGAAGGCTTCATGTTCGACGGCTCTTCGATCGGTGGCTGGAAGGCCATCAACGAGTCCGACATGATCCTGATGCCGGATCCGAGCACCGCCGTGATGGACCCGTTCTCGGCCAAGCCGCAGCTGATCCTGATCTGCGACATCTATGAGCCCTCGACCGGCCAGCGCTACAACCGCGACCCGCGCAGCACCGCCAAGAAGGCCGAGGAATACCTGAAGGCCACCGGCATCGGTGACACGGCGTTCTTTGGCCCCGAAGCCGAGTTCTTCATCTTCGATAATGTGAAGTTCGGCACCGGCGGCAATTACGGCATGTACCAGCTGGACAGCATCGAAGGCCCGCAGGCCTCGATGAAGGACTATCCGGAAGGCAATATGGGCCACCGCCCGGGCCTGAAGGGCGGCTACTTCCCGGTTCCGCCCGTGGATAGCGAGCAGGATCTGCGCGCCGAGATGCTCTCCACCATGGGTGAGATGGGCGTCGAGATCGAGAAGCACCACCATGAAGTGGCGCAGTCGCAGCATGAGCTGGGCATGAAGTTCGGTACGCTGGTGAAGCAGGCCGACCTTCTGCAGATCTACAAGTACTGCATCCACAACGTGGCGCATTCCTACGGCAAGTCGGCCACCTTCATGCCGAAGCCGATCTATGGCGACAACGGTTCGGGTATGCACGTTCACCAGTCCATCTGGAAGAACGGCAAGCCGACCTTTGCCGGCAATGCCTATGCCGACCTGTCGGAGACGGCGCTGTACTACATCGGCGGCATCATCAAGCACGCCAAGGCGCTGAATGCCTTCACCAACCCGCTGACCAACAGCTACAAGCGGTTGATCCCGGGCTTCGAGGCGCCGGTGCTGCTGGCCTATTCGGCGCGTAACCGCTCGGCCTCCTGCCGCATCCCGTATGCGACATCCCCTAAGGCCAAGCGCGTGGAAGTGCGCTTCCCCGATCCGGGCGCGAACCCGTATCTGGCGTTTGCCGCCATGCTGATGGCCGGCCTCGACGGCATCAAGAACAAGATCCACCCGGGCGAAGCCATGGACAAGGATCTGTACGACCTGCCGCCGGAAGAGCTGAAGGGCATCCCGACGGTGTGCGGCTCGCTGCGTGAGGCGCTCGGCGCGCTGGCCGCGGACCATGACTTCCTGCTGGCCGGCGATGTGTTCAGCAAGGACCAGATCGAGTCCTATATCGAGCTGAAGTGGGCGGAAGTGTACAAGTTCGAACACACACCGCACCCGGTCGAGTTCGAGATGTACTACTCGGTCTGATCGAATTCACGGAAAGTTTTTTGCGCCACCGGAGCGATCCGGTGGCGTTTTTATTTACTCGATTGTGAATGATAGCAAATAGTGTTTCATCGTTTTCGATCATGACAAACATAAAGTGCTCTGGTTCCCTTCGCCGTGAAGGAGAACACACATGCTGCCAGCCCCGACCGTCCTGATCACCTTCAATGAAGGCAGTGGAGCCGTTGCCAACGACAATGCCGGCACCAACAACAAGCTGACCCTGCAAGGCACCAACGCCGCCGCCGCCTGGGGTACTTCGGGCGGCGTGAACAGCGCGAATGGTGCTTTCCTCCAGCCCAGCGAAACCGGCTATGGCGAATGGCTCACCGCTGACCGCTTTCCCCTCTCCGGGCAGTTCACCATCTTCTTCTGGGCCTCAACCAACTCGACCGTGGGTGGGCGCACCCTGTTCGATCTGGGCAATTCTGATGCCGGCGGGAGCGGTACTACGGGCAACGCCACGCTGCTGGCGGCGATTGCGGGTAGCGACACCAGCCGCCAGTCCTACGACAACCAGCCGCAGATCCGTCTGGACACGGCCGCGGGCAGCTTTCCCGCCGATGGCGCCTAGCGCTTCTATGCCGCCATCCATGGCGCCACCACGGTCAGCCTCGTCCGCGTCGAGAGCAACAGCACCGTCACCACGCTCGGCACGTTGACGCCTGGCAACTACAACCCGGCCAACTTTTTTTCTTACGCCTTCCGATCAGTTCGAGACCTATGTGCTCGGCAATGACGCGCCGGGCTTCGGCAGCGACCGTACGGCCTGGGCAGGCGGCATCGACTATTTCGGCGTGACACCCGCGGAGCTGACGACCTTTCAGCTGCGCGAACTGCGCGTGGCGGCCGAGAAGAACTACGATGCCGGCTCGGGCGCGATCTCGATTGACGTCGATGCGGTCAACGTCCTGACCGGCGGCGCGACCAACGATATCCTGGACGGGCTCGGGGGTGATGACACACTCAATGGCGGCGCCGGCGCGGATTTGATGGTCGGCGGCACCGGCAACGACCAGTACATCATCGACAATGCTGGCGACACGGTGCGCGAATTCGCGAATGAAGGCCTCGATACCGCCTGGGTGGGCGGCGGCGCCTCCACCGTCACGATCGGTGCGAATGTGGAAATCATCCGGATGTATGCCGCCGGGCAGTTCGTCGCGGGTTCCGACACCGGCGAGATCTTCGTCACCAACAGCACCCTGGCCTCGACCGTCTCCGGCAATGGCGGCGATGACGAGGTCTTCGTGGTCGCAACCGGCCACACCGTCAGTGGCGGCGGCGGCGATGACATCATCCGCGGCCAGCCGGGCGCCAGCGGCAGCTTCGCCGGCAATGCCGGCAATGACCAGTTCGTCATAACCACCATCAGCACCGTGCTGATGGAACTGGCCGCTGAGGGCATCGACACCGCCTGGGTGGCGGTGACCGGCTGGACCAACTTCGCCAATGTCGAGATCGTCCGCCTGGCCGCCGCCGGCGCCGTGACGCTGTTCGGCAACGATGGCAATGAGGACCTGGTGGCCAACCAGGGCGAAGCCAGCCGCCTCGACGGCAATGGCGGCATTGACGTGCTGTGGGGCAGCGGCTTTGCCGACACGCTGAACGGTGGCGCGGGCGACGACATCCTGCGCGGCCAGGGCGGCGCCGATGCCATGGCCGGCGGGGCGGGCAATGATCAGTATGTCGTCTTCGACAGCGGCGCCAGTGTCACCGAGCTGTTCGGCGAGGGCTATGACATCGTCTATGTCGCCGGAACCGGCAGCTTCTTCATCGGCGACAATGTGGAGGAGGCGCGGCTGGTCGCGCAGGGCACCGGGCTGGTCGGCAACGCGCTCGCCAACCTGATGGCCGGCAACAGCTCGAACCTGGCCTCCACGCTGGATGGCGCGGGGGCAACGACATCATCTTCGGCTCCACCGCGGCTGATCAGTTTATCGGCGGCGCGGGCGATGACACGCTCTACAGCCAGGGCGGCGCCGATGTCTTCATCTACAATGCGCCCGGCTGGGGGGTGGACCAGATTGCGGGCTTTGGCAGCGGTGCCAAGCTGCAGTTTACGGCCGCTAGCGGCGTGACGGCATTCAGCCAGCTCAGCCTGAACGTGGCCGGCGGAAACACCCAGGTGAACCATGCCAATGGGGTTGTACTGGTGTTTGGCGCCACGCTGACGGCGTCGGACTTCATCTTCGGCTGACCCCCGCGGCGGGCGCCGCCGGGCTGGCCAGGGGATGAGACCAGGCTGGTCTCGCGCAGCCTGGATCAAGCTGGTCGGAAGACCGTGCTCTAGAAGCATAGCTGCTAGAGCAGCTGATGTCCGATCGGCCGAACCGCGCAGCGGTTCAACCCGATCGGACGCTGCTCTAGTGGCCGGCTTCACGCCCGCCCGAAGCGCGAGTTCAGCCGCAGCGGCATCAGCTTCGGCCATTTGGGCATCAATAGCCCCGGTGGCAGCGCGATCGTGCTTTCGCATTGCTTCTTGGGCGCAGGAATTGCATTTTCCCGATAGAACAAGGCGCTGTGATCGGCGGTGACAATGGTTGCCATCGATTTTGTGTTATTCGCAGTTTAATGTTGCAAATTCAGAACGTTCCGCTTGACATCGCCAAGCCCGGTATGTCTATTTGGTCTGACATATTCAATGTCGACATTCGCTGACACTCGACCGCGACTCTCCGGGAGCCCAGGCACCTATGGGACATCCGTCCCGCCTCTTCTCGGCCTACCAGGCCCGCGTGGCGTCCGCCTTGCGTCGCGCGCCCGGGACCAGTTCTGCCGCAAGGCGGGCTTGCCCGGCTTCAAGGCCCCGGCGTGCAGGGCCCGCACGCAACCAGTCTTATCCGTGGAGGATTTGTTAAATGCCTTCAGATCCCGATAAGGTTTTCCCGACGGGCCTGACTGTCGGCCAGGCGGAAGAATTGCACAGCTACCTGATCAACGGTACGCGGTCCTTCTTCATGATTTCAGCCCTGGCACATATTCTGGCCTATATTTTGACGCCTTGGCTGAAGTAGGAGGAACACAACCATGGTCAATGGCAAGATGTGGCTGGTGGTGAAGCCCACTGTGGGCATCCCGCTGTTCTTCCTGGGCATTGTTGTCGCATCACTGTCCGTGCACACGGCGCTGCTGCTCAATACGTCCTACTTCCCAGCCTTCCTGCGCGGCGCGGCACCTGCCCGCACCAGCGAGGCAACGCCGCCCGCACTCGCCGCACCCGCGGCCGTGCGCGTGGCCGACGTCAAGGCCAAGCTGCAGTAACCCCAAGGGGCGGACAGACAGGGCCGATTCTCGGCCATGCCCGCCCGTCCTGATGCCGCGGCGACCTGGCGGGGACTCAGCCCAGGCCAGGTCGCCGTCCTCGATCTCCACCGGGTGAGACCATGAATCGCACGAGCCAACGCCTGATGCGGGGCTGGCTGTCCCTGGGCCCCCGCTTCCTGCCCTTCGCCGATGCCGCGAGCCGCGAGGTGCCGCTCTCGCGCCTGTTGCGGCTGTCCATGTTCCAGCTTTCCGTCGGCATGGCGTTGGTCCTGCTGGTCGGCACGCTGAACCGCGTGATGATCGTGGAATTGGGCGTACCCGCCTCCCTCGTCGCCATCATGCTGGCGCTGCCGGTGCTGGCCGCACCCTTCCGCGCGCTGGTAGGCTTCCGTTCCGATACCCATAAATCCCTGCTCGGCTGGCGGCGCGTGCCCTTCATCTGGATGGGCACGATGACGCAGTTCGGCGGCCTCGCCATCATGCCCTTCGCGCTGCTGGTGCTGGCGGGCGCGGGCGAATCGGGCAATGCACCGCTATGGATCGGCCATGCGGCGGCCGCTCTGGCGTTCCTGCTGGTTGGCGCCGGCCTGCACACCGTGCAGACCGTGGGCCTCGCACTCGCCACTGATATCGTACCCGAGGACAAGCAGCCGCAGGTGGTCGGGCTGATGTATGTCATGCTGCTGGTCGGCATGGTGGGTTCGGCGCTGGTCTTCGGCTGGCTCCTGCAGGATTTCAACCCGGGCAAGCTGGTCCAGGTGATCCAGGGTGCTGCGGTGCTAACCATCATCCTCAACATCATCTCGCTCTGGCAGCAGGAGCCGCGCAACCCCGATGCCACGCGCTTTGATCGCCGCATCCCGAGCTTCGCCGAAAGCTGGAATGCCTTCCTGGCCGATGGCCCGGCGCTGCGCCGCCTGGTGGTGCTGGGCGCGGGCTCGATCGGGTTTGCCATGCAGGATGTGCTGCTGGAGCCGTTTGGCGGCGAGGTGCTGAAGCTCTCCGTCGCCAGCACCACCTGGTTGACCGCGACGCTGGCCTTCGGCGGGTTGCTGGGCTTTGCCACCGCCTCGCGCATCCTGGGCCGCGGCGGGGATGCGTTTCGCATGGCGGCGACGGGGGCGGCGATAGGCATCCCTGGCTTCCTGATGATCGCGGCCGCGGCGCCGTTCTTCGCGCCCATGCTGCTCTCGGCCGGCGCGCTGGTGGTGGGCATCGGCGGCGGGCTGTTCGGCCATGGCACGCTGACGGCCACCATGCGCCACGCCCCGCGCGAGCAGATCGGCATGGCGCTCGGCGCCTGGGGCGCGGTGCAGGCGACGGCAGCGGGGCTTGGAATGGCGGCCGGCGGCGTGCTGCGCGATGTGATGAACAGCGCGGCACCGATGCTGGGGCGCGCCACCGGCTATCTGCTGGTCTATGGCATAGAGGTGCTGCTGCTGCTGGCCACTCTGCTGGCCATGTGGCCATTGCTGCGCGGTGGCGAGCCGCCGGTGCGCAACGCCGCGCCGGCAGAGTAGGGCGCGGTTCAGGCCTCGTCGCGCAGCCTGAGAATCTCGCGCAGCAAGCCATTGGTCGAAGCATCATGCCGCGCCGGCTCGGGCGTCGTGGCGCGCAGTTCGGCCAGCAGCGGGTCGGCCAATTGCTTGCCCAGTTCCACGCCCCATTGGTCGAAGGGGTTGATGCCCCACAGCGCACCCAGCACGGCCACCTTGTGTTCATACAGAGCGACCAGCTGGCCAAAACTATGCGGCTCCAGCCGCGGCAACAGGATGGTGGTGCTGGGCCGGTCGCCGGGGAAAATCCGGTGCGGCAGCAGCCGCTCGATCGTCGCGTCATCGGCGCCCGCGGCCCGCATTTCGGCGCGCACCTGATCGGCATTCTTGCCCGCCAACAGGCCTTCGGATTGTGCCAGGCCATGCGCCAGCAGGATGCGGTGGTTTTCCGCCCAGGGGTGGTCGGGCTGCGCGACCAGGATGAAGTCGGCCGGCACCGGCTCAGGCCCCTGATGCACCAGCTGCATGAAACTGTGCTGCGCCGAGGTGCCAGGTTCGCCAAACACCACCGGGCCTGTCGCATGCGGCACCGGCCTGCCATCCACCGTCACGCGCTTGCCCAGGCTCTCCATCTCGAGCTGCTGCAGATGCGCGGGCAGCCGGCGCAGCCGCTCATCATAGGGCAGCACGGCGCGGCGCGAGAGGCCCAGGCCGTTCACGTGCCACAGCTCGGTCAATGCTAGCAGCACGGGCAGGTTGGCTTCCAGCGGCGTGCGCAGGAAATGGGTGTCCATGGCGCGAGCGCCGGCCAGCATGCGTTCGAAGGCGTCCCAGCCCAGCGCCAAGGCCAATGACAGCCCGATCGAGGACCACATCGAAAACCGCCCGCCGACATAATCGCCGAAGGGGAAGACGCGCTCGGAGGGAATGCCGAAAGCGGCGCAGGCCGGCAGGTTGGTGGAGAGTGCGGCCATGTGCGAGGCCGCGCGGTCCTCGCCCAGCGTTTCCGCCAGCCACCCCTTCACCAGCCGCGCATTGGCCATGGTCTCCTGGGTGGTGAAGGTTTTGCTCGCCACCAGCACCAGCGTCCGCCGCGGATCGATCTGCGCCAGCAGCGCCCGCCAGCCATGGCCGTCCACATTGCCCAGATGCAGCGCCGTCATCGGTGACGCCGGGTTGACCAGCGCGCGCACCGCCATGACCGGGCCAAGGTCCGATCCGCCGATGCCGATATTCAGCACATGGGTGAAGCGCTCGCCGGTCGCACCCCGGATCGCGCCGCCATGTACCGCCTGGGTGAAGGCATGCATGCGCGCGAGCGTGCCGTGCACATCGGCCGCGACTGCCGCGCCGCCGGTGGCGCGTTGCGCACCCTGCGGCGCGCGCAACGCCATGTGCAGCGCGCGGCGGTTCTCGGTGCTGTTGACCGCACCACCGGCCGCAATGGCGTCGCGCCAGGCTTCCACGCCGGCCTCGCGCGCCAGGCCCAGCAGGGCGGCCATGGCGCGGTCGTCGATCGCGGTCTTGCTGATATCGAGCAGCAGGTTGTCGGCGCGGAAGGAGAAGCGTTCGAAGCGCGCCGGGTCTGCCGCGAAAAGCGGGCGGATGCTGTCGGGCGCGGTGCCATCCGTGCGCGGCGTGCGCGCCGCGGCGAACAGGGCAGTCCAGGCGTCGGTGTCGGGATGGCTCATCGCCGCAAGGCTACAGCCCTTGCGGCTGTCCCGCCACTGCCACACGCAAGGGTTCGGCGCCGAAGCGCAGCGCCGCGCCCGCGACATCGGCCAATGTCAGGCCCGAGAGCCGCGCCGGCCGCCCGGCCAGCCATTCGGGCGTGCGGCGGTTCTGCATCAGGCTCAGCAGGCCGCTGGCGATGCGGCGCGTATCGCTGAACTGCAGCGGCATGGAGCCGTTCAGGAAATCCACCGCCTCGGAGAGTTCCTCCGCTGTCGGGCCGGCATTGGCCATGCGGGTCCAGGCGTGTTGCAGCAACTCGATCATCTGGGCAGCGGTCGCGTTGTCGGTGCTCGCCTGGCCCACGATGATGGCGCGGCCGAACAGCACGTCGAGGCCCGCGCCGATGCCATAGGTCAGGCCACGCTCCTCGCGGATTTCGCGCATCAGGCGCGAGGAGAACCCGCCCCCGCCCAGGATGCGCAGCGCGACCTGCGTGGCTTCCCAGGCGGCATCATGCGGTGAGGGGCCATCCTGGCCGAATTGCACCGCCGATTGCGGTGCGTCCTTGGGGGTGATGCTGCGCGCGAAACGCGCCATGGCGGGCAAAGCAGGGCCTGCGGCTGCGGCGCCAGCGGGCAATGTGGAGAACAGTGCACGGATTGCCGCCCGCAGCCCTGCCTCGTCGATCGCGCCGGCGGCGGCGACCAGCAGCCCCTGGCTGCGCAATTGCAGCGCAAGTGCCTCGCGCAGGCCCTCCGCGGGGATGGCGGCGAAGCTTTCGGGCGTGCTGGAACGGCTCACCGGGTGGCCCGGAAAGGCTTCGCGCCAGAAGGCGCGGCTGACCAGGCCGCGCGGCGTTTCCAGCGCCTGGCGCGCGCCGACAATGGCGCGCGCGCGCACGCGGTCCAACGCGCGCGCTTCCATGCGCGGTTCGATCATCGCCATGCGCGCCAGGCGCAAGGCTTCCGGCCAGGCATCGGCCAGTGCGCGGATGCTGCCGCTCGCGCTGTCGCGCCCGGCGCCGAATTGCAGCGCGATGCCCTGATCGCGCGCGGCATCGGCGAAGGCCACATTGTCCAGCGGGCCGGCGCCTTCCGTCAGCATGGACAGCGCGAGCGACAGGCGGCCTTCCTGGCCAACCGGATCATGCACGGCGCCGCCGGTCCAGGCCCAGTTGAAGGCGATGACGGGGACCGAGGGGTCCTCTACCAGCCAGGCGGTGATGCCGGCTTCCTCGATGATGCGGATGGGCAGGCGGAAGGCGGCGCGGGGGGGAAGATCGGTGTTCAATGGAAACGCTCCGCGTTGCGAGAATATTGCTGCAAGGCGGCGCCCGGCGTCTGAGGGCCGTGCATCTTCATGCCGGCACCAGCCAGCCGGTGGTGGAAAGCGCGCCGGGCAGCACGGCGCGGGCTGCGGCATTGACCTGTTCGGCGGTGACGGCGCGCAGCCGTTCGGGCCAGTGCTCCGCATCCTCGATCGGCAATCCCAGGGTCAGCACGCCGCCCAGGATGCGCGGCGTGGCGCCGATGCCATCCAGTGACAGCAGCGCGCCGGCGGTGAGTTGGCGGCGTGAGCGCGCGACCTCCGCCTCGGTCACGCCATCGGTCAGAACTTGCTGAATCTCGCGGTCCACCGCGGCTTCCAGCGCTTCACGCGTGGTCGGCTGGCGCAGCGTGGCAGAGATGGAGAAGATCGACGCGCCCGCTGTCTCGCCGTCGTAACCGGCACTCGCGCTGACGGCGAGGCCGGCCTCGACCAATGCGCGATGCAGGCGCGAACCGGTGCCGCCGCCCAGGATATGGCCCAGCACCTCCAGCGGGTTGGCGTGCTGCTTCGCACCCCAGGTGGCCGAGGGGGCGGCCATGGCGCGGGTGAAATTCGCTTCGCGCGTGGCGGGGTCACGGCGTTCGATGCGTGCCTCGCCTGGTGCTGCGGGGATGGCGCTGCGCGCGCGGCCGATGAACTCGCGGGCCGGCACGCGGGCATAGGTCTCGCCCACCAGGTCGCGCAGGCGGGCTTCCTCGCAATCGCCCGCCACCACAAGAACGGCGTTGGAGGGCGCGTAGCGGCTGGCGAAGAACGCCAGCATGTCGGCGCGCGTGATGGCGCGAATCTCGTCCATCCAGCCGATGATCGGCCGGCCGCGCCAATGCTGCGCGCCCCACATCGCGGCGTCGAAGGATTCCCTGAAGCGCGAACGCGGCTGGGATTCCACCACCTGGCGGCGTTCCTCGATCACCACGCCGCGCTCGGCCTCGAACTCGGCCGGGTTGAACAGCGGGCCTGCCATGCGGTCGGCCTCCATGCGCATCATGAGTGCCAAGCGCGAGCTTTCCACATGCTGGAAATAGGCCGTCGTGTCGCGGCTGGTGAAGGCGTTGTCCTGCCCGCCCTCGCGCGCCACGGCGCGCGAAAACGCGCCGGTGGGCACGTTCGAGCTGCCCTTGAACATCATGTGTTCCATGAAATGCGCGATGCCCGACAGGCCCGCCGGGTCCTCGCCCGAACCTGCGCCGTAGAAGACGTAATGCGCGACCACCGGTGCGCGTCGGTTCTCGGCCAGCACCACGGTCAGGCCATTATCCAGCCGCCAATGCTTGGCGTTGAACAAGGGTCGTTCGCTGGGTGTCGCGGCGCGCGCCACGGG
>JAPLOK010000193.1 GCA_026400775.1 Alphaproteobacteria bacterium
ACTGGATCGCCGAATACATCGAACGCCGCACCACCGGCTGGGCGACGCGCGGGCAGAACCAGAACATGGCCGCAGGCGGCTGATGGACCATGTCCAAGGGCTGCGGCTTTCTCTCGCCGTGGCCCGCCGCGCGCTGGAGGCTGGCAAGCACCCCTTCGGCTGCGTGCTGGTGGGGCCGGATGGCGCGGTGCTGATGGAACAGGGCAATGCCTTCGACAGCGAAGGCCGCACCGGGCATGCCGAAACCGTCCTGGCGCGCCGCGCCTGCGCCGCATTCAGCGCGGAATTGCTGGCGGAGAGCACGGTCTATGTCTCCGCTGAACCCTGCGCGATGTGTTCGGGCGCGCTGTACTGGGCGGGCGTTGGCCGCGTGGTCTATGCCATGAGCGAGGAACGGCTGAAGCGAATCATCGGCCCGCATCCTGATAATCTGACGCTCGACCTGCC
The DNA here is from genome assembly GCA_026400775.1 of Alphaproteobacteria bacterium. GTDB lineage: Bacteria > Pseudomonadota > Alphaproteobacteria > Acetobacterales > Acetobacteraceae > Rhodovarius. Next base: position 448 of record JAPLOK010000193.1, read on the forward strand.
GTGCCGGACGGTCTTCTCCGCGGGCCAACGCCCGGTCGAGGTGATCGGCCCGCTGCTCGAGGAGGACCCGGAAGCCGTCGGCATCCATGATGGTGTGTGGTAGCGTTAGACTTTTGTCTCACCAGACGGCACTGGCCCGCACCCCTACCCGGCCACCCAATCAAGCATAATGTCGTTGGGTGGCCGGCCAGAGGGAGCTTTGTTGGTGCGGGCCGATGCCGGTTCAGCGTGAGCGGAAAAAGCTCTAGATCGGTTTCACAGCAATCATATGCGGTTCAACCGGTCTAGCTCTTTGCTTTGCCGCATTTTCCGAGTCGCTAAGCGTGTCCGCTTCGCTTGAAAATGCTCTAACCCAGCCAGCGCCGCAGCCGCTCGGGCGCCGCGCACATATCCTCAACCGCCCCGCAATAGCTGAACCGCATGAAGCGCGCCCCGCGCATGCGATCGAAATCCGCCCCCGGCGTGGCGGCGATATCCGCTTCCGCCAGCATCCGCGCCGCGAATTCCGTGCTGTCATTGGTCAGCGCCGAGACATCGCACCACAGGTAGAAGGCGCCATCCGCCTCGGCGATGCGCGTAAAGCCCGCCGCCGGCAACCCTGCCAGCAGCGCCGCGCGGCTTTCGGCATAGCGCGCCTTGTTGGCTTCCAGCTCCATGCTGCAATCCATCGCTGCCTCGGCGGTCAACTGCGCGATATGCGGCGGGCTGATGAACATGTTCTGCGCCAGGCATTCCACCGGCCGCACCAGGTCGCGCGGCAGCACCATCCAGCCCACGCGCCAGCCGGTCATGGACCAGTACTTCGAAAAACTGTTGACCACGATGGCGCTGTCGCTGAAGGCGGCCGCGCTGCTTTCGGGCACCGTGCCCCAGGTCAGGCCATGGTAGATTTCGTCCGAGATCAGCCGCACGCCGTTGCGGTCGCACCAGTTCGAAATCGCCTGCAATTCCGCAGGTGACAGCATGGTGCCGGCAGGATTGCAGGGGCTGGCCACCACCAGGCCGGCGGGGCGCGGGTCCAGCGCCTCCAGCATGGCAATGCTGGGCTGGAAGCGCGTCTGTGGCCCGCATTCCAGTAACACCGGCTGCATGCCCAGGCCGGTCAGGATATTGGCATAGGGTGGGTAGAAGGGGGCGGCCATGGCGATGCGGTCCCCAACATCGAAGGCCGCCAGGAAGGCCAGCGGAAAGGCGCCCGAAGCGCCTACCGTCACCGCGATGCGCCCGGCATCCACCGCCAGGCCGTAATGTTCGGCGTAGTGCCGCGCGATACGCGCGCGCAGGGAGGGGATGCCTAACGCCTCAGTGTAGCCCATCGGCGCACGGGCCTGCAGGGCGCGCACCGCGGCGTGCACCGCTCCGGTGGGCGCGCCGGTAGCCGGCTGGCCCACTTCCATGCGCAGCACATGCGCGCCGGTCGCTGCGCGCGCATTGGCAGCCGTGATCACGTCCATGACCAGGAAGGGCGGCGCCTCGGCCCCGCGGCCGACCTTCATCACTGTGTCGCGCCGAGTGCCAATCCAGCCCCGCGCGGGTCCGAAGCCGCGCCGCAGCCGCGCGGGTTGCGCGGCAGGTATTCCGGGCAGGCCGCGACCTGTGCGCGGGCGGAAGGCGGCGAGAACTCATCCACCGCGTCTTCCGGCACGCGGTTCTGCCAAACATGCGCGAAGATCGGCCCGGCCACCGCCATCGGCGCCGCACTTTGCCCAGACCCCGCCGCCGCCATGCGGAAGGCGCGGATATTGGGGCTCCAGACAATGCCCGCCGAGAGCAAGGGCGGCTGCACCGCGCCCAATCCCGGTGCGGCAGCCATGATGATGCCGGTGCCCGGCACCACGCGGCCGGTGCCGAACAGGTTGTTCATCGTGAACACGCAGGAGACAGCGCCGCCATTGCGGTCGAACACGGTGATGCCGGTGCTGGCCGGCAGGTTGGGCAGCGCGCCGGGCGGCAGATCCACCTGGTCGATCAGCCCCACCGCATCGCCGCCACCACGCCGCGCCGCGGACGCCACGGCAAGCGCGCGTGCCGCAGCCGCATCCGGCGCCTCGCCGGCTGCCAAAGCGCGCAGCCCGGCCGCAGCCGCCAGCCCGCCATCCAGCGGCAGCACGGCCACACGGTCGCCACCGCGCGCATCGATCACCACCGCCGGCCGCACCGCGGGCAGTGCCGCGCGCAATTCCTGCGCGCCGATGGCGCCACCGCCGACCGCCGCCACGCCTTCGATGTAACGCCGCGCCAGGCCGCCCTGGTACATGTCGCCCACGCCCAAGCTGCGCAGCACGGTCAGGCTGCCGGCGAGTGCGGGCATCGTGTAGCGCTCGCCCACCGGGAAGGCGCTGCCATCGGAGCGCGAGAGCACGCCGCGCAGCTGCGGGTCCTGGAAGAGCGGGCCGCGCACCGCATCGATATCGGCCGCCAGCGCGCG
>JAPLOK010000427.1 GCA_026400775.1 Alphaproteobacteria bacterium
CAGCTTCACCGGCTTGACCACCGTCTCGGCCGGCACCTTGGTGCTTGGCACGGCGGCGGGGCAGTTCGCAGCCGTGGGTGGCGCACTGAGTGTGGCGACGGGTGCGACGCTGAATGGCGTCGGCAGCATCGGCGGCAACCTGACCAATGCGGGCACGGTGCGCCCCATCACCGGCGCGAATGCGCCGGCCAATCTCAACGTGCTGGGCAATTATGTGCAGACCAGCACCGGCACGCTGAACCTCGCCATGACGCCGGCGGCCAATTCGCGCCTGGTGGTAACGGGTTCGGCCACTCTCGCCGGCGCGCTGACGCTGACACCTGCCACCGGCAGCTACACGCCGAATTCGACCATCACGCTGGTCACCGCCGGCGGTGGTGTCACGGGCACCTTCGGCACGCTGAACGGCGCATTGTCGATCAACGGCATCCAGCTTGTGCCGGTCTACCTGCCGAACCGGGTGGACCTCGTGCTGGCGGCGCTGACGGTGGATACCTCGAAGCCCGTCTTCAACCAGAATGACCCGGCAGCCCAGCAGTCGGTGATCGTGTTCGACGGCGGCACCTATCAGCCGAACTCGAACCAGACGGTGAACCAGCCCGCGACGGTGAATGCGACTGGCGGCTCGTCGAACAGCAGCAATGGCAACATTGTCTTCACCAACATGATCGGCGGCGCGGGCGGCTTCACCTTCGGCGGCACCCGCATGACGAATGTGATGGGCGGCACGAATCTCGGCGGTGGCATCATCGTCACCGGCGGCATGATGGGCGCCAACAGCAACATCAACGCCTTCAGCATGACGGTGACGAACAGCGGCACGCTGCGCGGCACCGGCACCATCAATGCGCCCACCAATGTCTCGGGCAACCTGATGCCGGGCAGCAGCCCTGGCACCCTGACCTTCTCCGCGCCCGTCACGATGACCGCGGGTTCGCTGCTGACGCTGGAGATCGACGGCACCGGCACGGCCAATGGCGCGGGCAACTTCTCCCGCGTGGTGGTGCAGGGCGCGGCCTTCAATGCGGCGGGCACGATCGTGCCGGTGTTGCGCGGCATCGGGGCGCCGGCGAACAACACCTTCACGCCGGCGGTGGGCACCGGCTTCCGGGTGGTCACGGCATCCGCCATCAATGGCAGCTTCGCGGGGCTGACGCAGCCGGCTTCGGGCCTGCTGCCGGGCAGCCGGATCGATGCGCTGTACCAGCCCACCGCGATCACGCTGTTCGCGACGCCTACCTCGTACCAGAACATGGCGCCCTTGGGCCTGACGCTGACACCGAACCAGCGTTCGGTGGCGGTGGCGCTTGATGCGCTGCGCACCGCACCGGGCGTGCGGGCGAGCGCCGATGTCTCGACCGGCCTGGCGGCGGTCTTCCCGCTGACCACGCCGCAGATCGGCGATGCCATGGTGCGTCTCGGCGCGGGCATCAATGGCGACATGCTGCTGAGCGGCGTGGAGACCAACCGGCTCTTCACCGGTGCGGTCGGCAACCGGCTTGCCGCCACGCGCGGGCTGTCGTCGGCGAATGGGTCGTCCACGGTGCAGGGCGGGCACCACACCGCCTGGTTCACGGGCCTGGGGCGCACCGCCTCGGCCTCGGCCGCCGCGGGTACGACGGGGTACAATTCCAGCAATGGCGGCGTGGCGGTCGGTGTCGACATGCGGGTTGGCGAGGGCGGCATCGTCGGTGTCGCGGCCGGTTATGTGGAAGGGGTTGTGACCTCCTCGCTGACCGGCGGGCGGTCCTCGACCAGCCATGGCTTCCTCTCCGCCTATGGCACCTACACGCAGGGCATGGCCTTCGTGGATGCCGTCGTGGCCGGCACGGTGGGCACGGCACGCATCACGCGCAACCTGGGCCCGATCGGGATGGGCACCAGCGCCTCGCCTGGCGTGAGCGGCTTCAGTGCGCGCGGTGACGCGGGTCTGCGTCTGCAGGCCGGCGACTGGCTGGTGCAGCCGAGTGTCGGCTTCCGTGTCGACACCTATAGCCGTAACGCCGTCACCGAGACCGGTGCGGGTGTGCTGGGCATGAACGTCAACAGCGGCAGCCTGACGGCATCTAGTGCGGTGATCGGCGTCAGCGCCAGCACCCGCGTCGCGGTGTCGCCGACGATGACGCTGACGCCCACCGCGCAGCTGCAATACGGCTACGAGTTCGGCAATGTGATGACGACCACGACGGGCACGCTCATCGGCGTGCCGGGCGTGGGCGTGCGCACCGACAGCACCACGCTCGGCCGCAACCGCTTGATGGCGGGCGTGGGTGCGACGCTGCAGATTACCCAAAATGCCTCGCTGTTCGGCAATTACGGGCTGGATGTGCGGCAGCGTTCGACCGGCCACAACTTCTCTGCCGGTCTGCGCTGGAACTGGTGATGCCGGGCGTCTCGGCGCCTGCCTATCCAAGGGCCCGGACGGGTGTCGCCGGCGGTCCGGCGACGCCCAGCGAACCGAACGCTTCGCGAGGAGCGGGCCTGCGGCAGCTGCCAGCATCCGTCCCGATGCATGCCGCCAGCGCACGCGATGGACATGCTACGCAATACGCGACGGCGTGGTAAACTGCTACCATGCAGGCTCCACTCCGTGCCGAAGGCCCTTTGGCAACGCCCTCGTCCGACCCCGATGCACGGCCGCCGCGGCAGCCCTTGGCGCGGCGCGGCCGGTTCCGCGGTTTCGGCATTCTCCGGCTGCTGCTGGTTGTGGCATCCGTTGTCGTGCTGGCGGGCTCGGTGGCCGGATATGGCCTGTACAATTCGCTGCGGGCCGATCTGCCTGACTACCGATGGCTGGCCGACTACCAGCCGCAGCAGATGAGCCGCATCTACGCGGCCGATTCCCGCCTGATGGCCGAACTGGCCAATGAGCGGCGGGTCTTTGTGCCGATCGAAGCCATTCCGCGCCGCCTGCAACTGGCCTTCATTTCCGCGGAGGACCAGAATTTCGAGAGCCATCACGGCGTCGACTACTTCGCCATCATGCGCGCCACCGTCTTCAACGTGGAAGCCTATATGGGTGGGCGGCGCATGATCGGCGCCTCGACCATCACCCAGCAGGTGGCAAAGAACATGCTGGTCGGCGCCGACCGCACGATCCTGCGCAAGGCCCGTGAGGCGCTGCTGGCAATGCGGATCGAGGCCGCCTTATCAAAGCCCCGCATCCTCGAGATTTACCTGAACGAGATCTTTCTGGGGTTGCAGGCCTATGGCGTGGCCGCTGCCGCGCAGAGCTATTTCAACAAGAGCCTCGATGAGCTGACGCTGGCCGAAATAGCCTTCCTGGCCGCGCTGCCCAAGGCGCCCAACAACTACAGCCCGGTCCGTTTCCCGGAACAGGCGCGCATCCGCCGCAACTGGGTGCTGGAGCGCATGCTGGAGGACGGCCACATCACGCGTGCGGAAGCCGATGCTGCGCGCGCCGAGCCGATCATCGTCCGCCCCACGCGCCGTCCCGATATGCTGGCGGTCGGCCAGCATTTCACCGAGGAAGTGCGACGCGAACTGGTGCAACGCTTCGGCGCCGAGCAGGCGGCGGGCGGCGGCCTCGTGGTTCGCACCAGCCTTGAGCCGCCATTGCAGGCGGCTGCCGAGGAATCCCTGCGCAACGGCTTGATGCAGTATGATCGCCGTGGCGGCTGGCGCGGCCCGGTCGGGCGCATTTCGATCACGCCCACCGAGTGGCAGGCGGCGCTGGAGGCGCAAGCCCGCCCGCCCGGCATGCTCCCCGCATGGCGGCTTGCTGTCGTGCAGCAGGTGCAGGCCAATGAGGCGCGCGTCGTCTGGCTGGACCGCGCGAATATCCGTGCCGCCTGGGAGGTCCGCACCGGCGTGCTCGACCTGCCGGACACCACTTGGGCGCGCTTGCAGACCCCGGGCCCCACGCCAGCCGCGCCGGTGCGCATAGGCGCCGCGCCGCGCCGCATGCAGGATGTGGTCAACCCCGGTGACCTGGTGATGGTCGAACCGGCCGCGACACCCCAGCGCGCGCAACGCGCCGTGCTGCGTCAGGTCCCGCAGGCGGAGGGCGCCGTCGTCGCGCTCGACCCCGCAACGGGGCGCGTATTGGCCATGGCGGGTGGCTGGTCGTTTGATCGCAGCCAGTTCAATCGCGGCTGGCAGGCGATGCGGCAGCCCGGTTCGTCCTTCAAGCCTTTCGTCTATTTGCCCGCGCTGGAGGACGGCATTCCGCCCAACCAGCGCTACCTGGATACCGCCGTCGAAATCCAGTCCGGCAACTCCGTCTGGCGTCCCGGCAATTATGACGGCAGCATCTCCGGACAGGCGCTGACCATGCGCAGCGCGATGGAGCGCAGCCTCAACCTCGTCACCGTGCGCATCGCGCAGCAGGTCACGATGGCGCGCGTCTCCGATGTGGCGAATCGCTTTGGCGTCATCACCAACATGCCGCCTTTCCTGGCGATGAGCCTGGGCGCGGGAGAGACCACCGTGGTGCGCATGGCCGCGGGCTATGCCAGCTTCGTCAATGGTGGGCGGCGGGTGGAGCCAACCTTGATCGACAGCGTGCAGGATACCCGCGGCCGCGTAATCTGGCGCAGTGATTCGCGGCGCTGCCAGGGCTGCGACGGTGCTGCCGACCGCGTGCCTGCCCTGGACGATAATCGCCGCCAGATCACCGATCCGATCGCGGCTTTCCAGATGGTGAATATCCTGCAGGGCGTGGTGCAGCGCGGCACCGGTGGCCGCGCCGCGACCGGGCTGAACCGCCCCGTCGCCGGCAAGACCGGCACGACAGATGACTACAAGGACGCCTGGTTCATCGGCTTCACGCCCGACATCGTCATCGCGGTCTGGGTGGGTTACGACGACCCGCGCACGCTGCGCCGCCCCGGCGAGCAGGGCGCGGACGTGACCGGCGGCCGGCTGGCCGCGCCGATCTTCCGCGATGTGCTGGCAGCCGCCCTGCAAGGCAGCCCCGCGGTGCCGTTCCGCGCGCCGCCCGGCGTATCGCTGGTGCGCATCCAGACCGATGCCGGCCAGACCATCATGGAAGCCTTCCGGCCCGGCACGGAAAACGCGGCAACGCCCCCGGATGCTGGCATTTTTGCGTCAGGTGCGGCGCAGCGCGTGGAGAGCGGGCTGGGCGGTTTGTATTGACGCCCAGGCATCACCACTGACTTGACACCCCGCCGCCTCTGCCCCCTCTAACGGGCCGAATTCATCACCAGGACAGAACATGCACGCCTACCGCACCCATACCTGCGGCGCGCTCCGCGCCAACGACGCCGGCATCACGGCGCGGCTTTCCGGCTGGGTGCATCGCAAGCGCGACCATGGCGGGTTGTTGTTCATCGATCTGCGCGACCATTACGGCATCACGCAATGTGTGGTGACGCCGTCCTCGCCGGTGTTTGCGGCGGCCGACGCGCTGCGCCCGGAAAGCGTGGTGACGCTGACCGGCGATGTCGTGGCGCGCGAGGGCGGCACGGTGAACGACAAGCTGCCCACCGGCGCCATCGAATTGCGCGTGCGCGAATTGGCCGTGCAGGGTGCCGCGGAAGTGCTGCCCATCCAGGTCGCCGGCGAGCAGGAATTTCCGGAAGACCTGCGCCTGCGCTACCGATTCCTGGACCTGCGCCGCGACAAGCCGCACCGCAACCTGATGCTGCGCAGCCAGGTGATCGCGTCCATCCGCTGCCGCATGATCGACCAGGGATTCACCGAATTCCAGACGCCGATCCTGACCGCCAGCAGCCCCGAAGGCGCGCGCGACTTCCTGGTGCCGGCGCGCCTGCACCCCGGCAAATTCTATGCGCTGCCGCAGGCGCCGCAGCAGTTCAAGCAGCTGGCGATGGTCGCGGGCTTCGACCGCTATTTCCAGATCGCGCCCTGCTTCCGCGACGAGGCATCGCGTGCCGACCGCAGCCCAGGCGAATTCTACCAGCTCGATTTCGAGATGAGCTTCGTCACGCAGGAAGACGTGTTCGCCGCCATTGAGCCTGTCCTGGCCGGCGTCTTCGATGAATTCTCCGGCTGGACCGGCACGAAGCGTGCCGTGACGCCAGCACCTTTCCCACGCATTCCCTTCGACCAGGCGATGCTGGAATTCGGCTCCGACAAGCCCGATCTGCGCAACCCGCTGCGCATCGCCGATGTGACGCAGCATTTCGCCGGCGGCAGCTTTTCGCTCTTCGCCTCGATCGCCGCCGGTGGTGGCGTGGTGCGCGCCATTCCGGCTCCGGGCGCTGCCACCCGCCCGCGCAGCTTCTTCGACGCGATGATCGAATTCGCCAAGGCCGAAGGCGCCAAGGGCCTGGGCTACATCACCTTCAAGGATGGCGCCGGTGACGGCCCCATCGCCAAGAACCTGGAACCCGCCCGCACCGCGGCCATCCGCGACGCGATGGGCCTGAAGGATGGCGACGCGGTCTTCTTCGCCACCGGCAAGGCCGATGACGCCGCCAAGATCGCCGGCAAGGTCCGCGTGCGCACCGGCCAGGAACTCGGCCTCTACGAGCAGGATGCCTATCGCTTCTGCTGGGTGACCGATTTCCCCATGTTCGAACTGAACGAGGAAACCGGCCAGGTCGATTTCAGCCACAACCCCTTCAGCATGCCGCAGGGCGGGCTGGAAGCGCTGGAAACCCAGGACCCGCTGACCATCAAGGCCTATCAGTACGACATCGTCTGCAACGGGATCGAACTGTCCTCCGGTGCTATCCGCAACCACCGCCCGGACATCATGATCAAGGCCTTCGGCATCGCCGGCTACGGCCCGGAAGTGGTCGAAGCGCGGTTCGGCGGCATGCTCAACGCCTTCCGTTATGGCGCCCCGCCGCATGGTGGCTCGGCGCCAGGTATTGACCGCATCGTGATGTTGCTGGCCGACGAACCCAACATCCGCGAAGTGATCCTGTTCCCGATGAACCAGCAGGCCGAGGACCTGATGATGGGCGCCCCCGCGCCGGTCGATGCCGCACGCTTGAAGGAATTGTCCATCAAGCTGGACCTGCCGCCGCCGAAACCTGCTGCACCGGCGAAGAAGCCGGCGTAACATGCCAGGGATGAGACGCCTTCTCCTCGCGGCGCTGCTGCTCGCGCCCTTGCTAGCCCCTGAGGCCGCCCCCGTCCCCGGCGCTGAGGATATGGCCGCGCATCGCGCCGCCTATCGCCTGGTGCTCGACCGCACGCGTGATTCGGGCGGCATCCAGCGCGCCGAGGGCGCCATGCTGTTCGAAGTCCAGGATGCCTGCGAGGGCTGGGCCACGCGCCAGCGCTTCACACTGGTGGTCCATGACCGCGACGGCAACACGATCGAGACCACTTCCGACTACTCCACCTTCGAGGCCAAGGATGGCCGCAGCCTGCGTTTCTCCCTGACGCAGATCACCGAAGGCGCCGTCACCAGCCGCATCAGCGGCGAAGCGACAATGGCCGATGATGGCGGCCGCGTCGTCTTCCAGGACCCCACGCCCAACGAAATGCGCCTCGCCCCCGGCACGCTCTTCCCCATGCTGCACACCATCCGCAGCTTGGCCGCGGCCCGCGCCGGGCAGCGCATTCTGGTCGCCCCTCTGCTGGACGGCACGGATGAGGACGGCCCGCAGGACAGCACCACCCTGATCCTCGGCGGCTGGCAGAACGCGACGCCGCACCCTCGGCATGCCTCGCTGTCGGACCAGGGTTCGGCGCGCATGCGAATCTCTTTCTTCGATGTCGGCCAGGCGGGCGGCACGCCGAGCTATGAGGTCTCGCTGCGCTATTTCGCCAATGGTGTGGCCGATGAGCTGAAGATGGATTTCGGCGAATTTACTGTGGAGGGCGCTCTGGTCGAATTATCGCCCCTCCCTGGCGGTTGTTGAGCAAGCCACTGGAAAATCCTGATTTGGGGGCGTAACAGGCGCCCATGCAGACCGCCTTCGCCCGCCGCGCCGAAATCACCCGCAACACGGCGGAAACGCGCATTTATGCCCGCATCAACCTCGACGGCATTGGTGCGGCGGATATCACCACCGGTATCGGCTTTTTCGACCACATGCTGCATGCGCTGGCGCGCCATTCCATGATCGATATCGCGCTGCGCGCCGAGGGCGACCTGCATATCGACATGCACCACACCACGGAAGATGTCGGCATCGTGCTCGGCCAGGCCGTCCGCGCCGCGCTCGCCGAGAAGCGTGGCATCCGCCGCTACGGGCATGCCGTGGTGCCGATGGATGAAGCGCTGGCCGAATGCGCGCTGGACATCTCGGGCCGCCCCTTCCTGGTCTGGCAGGTGCCCTTCACCGCGCCCAAGGTCGGCGCCATGGACACCGAATTGTTCGAGGAATTCTTCCGCGCCCTCGCCATGCAGTCCGGCATCACCCTGCACATGATGCTGCGCCACGGCACCAACACGCACCATGTCGCGGAAGCCTGCTTCAAGGCCGCCGCGCGCGCCCTTCGTGCCGCCGTCGAACCGGACGCCCGTTTGGGTGATGCGGTGCCCTCCACCAAGGGCGTATTGGAGGCGTGATGCGCGCCTTCGCTGTCCATGTGCCCCCCACTGGAAGCGCCCGCCCGGCCTTGTTGCTGGAAGAGCGCTTTTCCTGGTGGGCGCTGCTCTTTGGCCCGTTATGGCTGTTGCGCCATCGCGTCTGGGTCTGGGGCGTGCTGGGCCTGGCGCTGACGGTGCTGGGCCCCTGGCAGGCCGGGCTTGCGGTCCATGCCCTGTGCGGCTTGTGCGCCGCCGACCTGCGCGCCAACGCACTCTCCCGCCGCGGCTGGCGCGTCGAGGCCGTGGTCATGGCCGATGACGACGAGACGGCGCTGCGCCGCCTGCTGGCCGCGCGCCCTGCCTTGGCCGGGCTGTTCCGCGCATGATCGCGGTGATCGACCCGGGCAGCGGCAACCTCGCCTCCGTCTCTCGCGCCCTGGAAAAGGCGGGGGCGGTCGATATCCGCATCACCCGCGACCCCGAGGTGGTGCTGGCCGCCGACCGCGTGGTGCTGCCCGGTCAGGGCGCCTTCGCCGCCTGCCGCGCCGGCTTGGCCGCGCTGCCCGGCATGGAGGAAGCGCTGCACCGCCATGCCCGCGTGCTGGGCCGCCCGTTCCTGGGGATTTGTGTCGGCATGCAACTGCTGGCCGAGGCCGGGCTGGAACATGGGCAGACCCCCGGCCTGGCCTGGCTGCCCGGCGCCATCGCGCCTATGGACCCGCGTGGCCCCGATGGCGCGCCGCTGCCCTTGCCGCAAATGGGCTGGAACCAGCTGAACATCCAGCGCGCGCATCCGGTCCTGGCCGGGCTCGCGCCGGATGCACATGCCTATTTCGTGCATTCCTTTGCCTGGAGCGGCGGCAGCAGCCGGCACGTCATCGCAACAACCGACTATGGCGGCCCTGTTGCCGCCGTGGTCGGCGAGGACAATATCATCGGCACGCAGTTCCATGTGGAGAAGTCCGGCGCCACCGGCTTGGCCATCCTGCGCAATTTCCTGGGATGGGCACCATGATCCAGCTGACCGCCCCAAACACCCTGGTCGAACGCTGCGAGCGGCTGACCGAACAGGATGTCTTTGAGCTGTGCGACGCCACCAACGACTCGATCATCGAAGGCGGCGGCTTCGGCTGGGTGGAACCCCAGGGGCGCGAGACGCTGGAGCGGCATTTCCGCGGCGTGCTGCTGGTGCCCGACCGCGAGCTGTTCCTGGCGCGACTCGACGGCCGGGTGGTGGGCAGTGCTCAGCTGGTGCGCCCGCCGCGCAACAATGAGGCACAGGCGATCGGCGCCACGCTCACCCATGTCCATATCGCGCCCTATGGCCGTGGGCATGGCCTGGCGCGCGGCATGGTCGCACTGGCCGAGGAGCGCGCCTATACGTTGGGCCATCGGGTGATGAACCTGGATGTGCGCGAAACCCAGGCCACCGCGATCCACCTGTTCGAGACGCTGGGCTACACCCATTGGGGCACGCACCCGGCCTATGCCAAGGTGCGCGGGCAGGTGGTGGCCGGGCGCTACTACCTGAAGGAACTGGCGGCGCCCAAGCGGGGCTTGCGCGGCTGATGGGCTTCACCCTCTACCCGGCAATCGACCTGAAGGCCGGCCAAGTGGTGCGTCTGAAGCGCGGCGACATGGCGCAGGCCACCATCTATGCCGATGACCCGGCAGCCCAGGCCGCGGCGTTCCAGGCGCAGGGCTTCACTTGGCTGCATGTTGTGGACCTGGACGGCGCCTTCGCCGGCCGGCCGGCCAATGCGGCGGCGGTGCGGGCCATCCTGGCGGCCACCGGTGCGCCGGTGCAGCTGGGCGGTGGCATTCGTTCCATGGCAACAGCGGCCGCTTGGCTCGAGTCGGGGGTCGCACGGATCATCCTGGGCAGTGTGGCGGTGAAGGACCCGGGTTTCGTGCGCGATGCCTGCCGGGCCTTTCCTGGCCAGGTCGCGCTGGGCATTGACGCGCAGGGCGGCATGGTGGCGACCGAAGGCTGGGCGGATGTGTCGGATATTCCCGCCCTGGACCTGGCCCGCCGCTTCGAGGATGCCGGCGCATGCGCGATCATTTTCACCGATATCGAGCGCGACGGCATGCTGGGCGGGGTGAATGTGGCGGCCACGCGCGCCTTGGCGGCGGCGGTGGCGGTGCCGGTCATCGCCTCGGGCGGGGTGGCGGGTTTGGCCGACATCACGGAATTGCGCGCGGCGCCGGAGGGCATTGCTGGTGCCATTCTGGGCAGGGCGCTCTATGATGGGCGCTTGGCGGCGGTCGATGCCCTGGCGGCCACGCTGTGACAAAGCCGCCACAGTGTCTCAGGGATGTCGCGCTTAGGCCTGTTGCCCCGTTGCCGAGACACCGCTGAACGGACAATAGTCGCGCCGGACCCGTGTATCCGGCATTGCGTGCTGGCCATGCGGTCGGGTTCACAGGCGTCTCCCGGGGGGCCGGGGATGCTAAGGGTCATGATCACCGGCCGGGAGTCCGGCCTCTGAGGAGGTTTTTCAATGCGTAAGATCCTGCTGGGTACGACGGCAGTGGTTGCGGCGGGCATGCTGTCCGCTGTTGCTACCCCGGCCGTTGCCCAAACCGCACCGACTGTGCGCATCGGTGGCTCGATGGCCGCTTACTGGGGCTACACGCTTCAGACCGGCCGTAACATCACGGCCGCTCCGTCGTCCGTGACTGGCCTGCCGACTGGCGCTATCGGTCAAGCAACGAACCTTGAGCGTTCGACGACCGCGTTCGTGGCCGGCAACAACACCGGCGTTGGTTCGAGCGCTGCCTACATGGGCACGACGGACTTCGTGGTGCTGCCGGCGATCAACTTCCTGGTTGATGCGAAGCTGGCCAATGGCCTCGCCTACGGCGCCGCCATCCAGCTGAACATGAACAGCCTCGAAGGTCGCCAGGTCGTGCAGCGCCGCGCTTCCGCGCCGCGCACCACGGTCTCGATCGACGAAGCGTGGATCTACCTGCGTCACCCGACCTTCGGTGAAATCCGCTTCGGTGACGAAGACGGCGCCATCGGCCTGATGAACGCGGGCTGGATCTCCGGCTTCGGCACCGGCGGCGTGTTCGGCGCCTGGGAACAGTTCGCGACGCGCGCTGGCCAGAACCGCACCACGACGACCCCGGGCGGCATCGGCGACAACTCCAAGATCGTCTACCTGTCCCCGCAGTATTTCGGCTTCGACTTTGGTGCGTCCTTCTCGCCGAACCTCGGTGAAGGTGGCGCCTCGGGTTGCCCGAACGACGTCGCTTCCGGCTATTGCGACCGCTCGACCGCCTTCCGTGGCGCCTCCGCCTCGGGCATCACCGCCGCTGGCGGCTTCCTCGGCGCCCGCCGCAATGAGTACCAGTTGACCGCCCGCTACCGCGGCAACTTCTCTGGCGTGGGCGTGCAGGCCACCGTTGGCTACCTCGGCTCGGGCGCTGCCCGCGACATCCTGAACAACGGTGCGACCATCAATACGATGCGTGGCCTGGATGCCTGGATCTTCGGTGCGCAGGCCAGCTACATGGGCGTGACGGTCGGTGCGGCTTACAGCACCGGTGCCTTCAACTGGTTCTGGGGCAATCTGCGTCGCGGCGATCGCAACGCTCAGCAGGTCACGGCCGGCATCACCTACACGATGGGCCCTCTGACGGTTGGTGGTAACATCGTCTCCGGCCTGTTCGAAGGCGCGAGCCGCATGGGTGGTGTTGACGCCGTCACGGGTGCCACGGCCCCCGTCGCCGCCGGTACCTCGGGTGCTGCTATGCAGCGTCGTTGGGGCTGGGGCCTGGGCATGAACTACACGCTCGCGCCGGGTCTCGACCTGATCGCCGAGTATGCCTACCACTCGATCCGCGAGCCGTTCGTCCAGCAGGCCGCTGGTTCGACGACCAACGCGGCGGGTGCTCTGCAGTCGGTCGTTGGTGGCCGCAACCAGTCGCAGGTGCTGCTGGTTGGTACCCGCCTGGCCTTCTGAAGCCAGTCCAGGTTTCGAGCCTGATCGGGGATGGCGGGCAACCGCCATCCCTTTTCTTTTGCGCGGCGCGCGGCTAAACAGCCTTGCATGAACGCAAAATTCACGCTGCTCGCCCTCGCCCTGATTCTCAGCGCCTGCGCCTCGGGTCGACTGCAGGAGCGTGATGAATTCGCCACCGATGACCAGCGCGAGTTGATCCTGCGCGCCACAGGCGCCAATCCGCGCGATGCGGGGCTGGTGATCTTCGGCGTGGACCGTTCCCGCCAGCAGGCGGAACAGGGCGGCGCCGGCGGTGGTGTGTCGGTCAACGCCTTCCTCTGGCGCGCGACGCTGGAAACCCTGTCCTTCATGCCGCTGGCCAGCGCTGATCCCGCCGGCGGCGTCATTATCACCGACTGGTACGCCCCCCCCAACGCCGAGAATGAGCGCTTCAAGGCCCAGGCCTATGTGCTGAGCCGCCAGCTGCGTTCTGATGGCGTGCGCGTGCAGGTGTTCCGCCAGGTGCTGCGTGGCGGGCAATGGGTGGATGCGCCAGCCTCGGCGGGCACCAATTCCGAATTGGAAGACCGCGTGCTGGCCCGCGCGCGCGAACTCCGGGGCTTGGTTGCAGGCCGGTGACCAGCCGCTTCGCACCCCTAACGCCGGAGAGCATGACGCCGGCCCAGGCGCGGGTCGCGCAATCCATTGCCGGCACACGCGGCGGCAATGGCGCCCGCGGCCCCTTCAACATGTGGCTGCGCGTGCCCGAATTGGCCGATCGCCTGCAGCAGGTCGGCGCCTATATCCGCTACGAGGCCAAGGTCGGCCAGAAGCTGGTCGAATTCGCCATCTGCGTGACCGCCCGCGCCTGGAATGCGCCCTATGAGTGGCATGCCCATGCCCCGCTGGCCGTCCAGGCGGGCCTGAACCCCGCGCATCTGGCCGCCGTGGCGGCAGATCAGACACCCGACGGGCTTGATCCTGCCGAGGTCGTCACATACCGCATCGCCGCCAGCCTCGCCGCCGACGGCGCGCTGGATGACGCCTTGTTTGCCACCGCCCAGGCCACACTGGGTGAGGCGGGCGTGGTCGAGATCGTGCTGGCCTGCGGCTATTATACCGCGGTGGCCTTCACCCTGAATGTGGCCCGCGTTCCCCTGCCGGAAGGCGGTGTGCCCTGGGCGATTCCCGTCGGCAGCTGACAGCAGCGCCCGGCATCACACCGGCCGGTGATGGCCCGCCATTTCGCTGCGCAGTTCCTGCATGAAGCGCGCCGCCAGGGCGATATCGGCGGCAATGCGGCGGCGCCGGTTCACGGCTTCTGGGTCGGCGCCCCAGAAATCCTCCTGCCAGCATTCGTCCAGTGTGGCCAGGCGGTGGGCCTCTGCGGCGTCCAGCGCGCCGCGCACCAATGCCAGCCCCAGCACCAGGCTGCCCAGCGCCGGCACCGCCACGCCCAATGCAGCCAGCTCCATGGGCGCATGCGCTGCCACGGCGTCACGCAACGCGGCCATGACCTCGGGCGGCTGTGCCACATGGACGATGCCGGTGGTGCGGCGCAGTTCGGCCCCCAGGCTGTGCCGCGCCCAGTCCAGCCAGGGGTCCCATTCCGCGGCTTCCAGCGCGGCCAGGCGTTCGTCCTCTGCGCGGTAGCACAGCAGGTCGCTGCCGCCATATTGCGCCAGGCCCTCGACCACCGGTGCGACATCGGGCGCGATTCGCTCCTGCGCCGTGCCCACCAGCCGCGTCAGCGCGATGTCATCGGCGGTGAAATCACCGCCCTTGGTGCCGCCGGCCGCGGCCCATTCGCCGGCCAGCGCTTGCGCCAGCCGCACCTCGCGCACGCGCAGCACGGCGCCGCTGGGCAGCCGCACCGGCTTGCCGTCCAGCAGCACGGCCAGGCCGTCATCCATCGGCGCCACGACCGCCACATCCCAGAATCGCTTCATCGCACGCCAAGGCCCCGCAACAGGTTCTGCATCCGCGCCGGGTCCGCGGGCATCAGGCTCCGCGGCACCGGCCCGCTGCGCCCGCCACGTGCCACCGCCAGCGGCGGGCCGCAATCCGGCATGCCCTGCACGCCCAGCGCCTGGTTCAGGCCGGGCACCAGCCCCGCCACGGTGCCTGCCGCGCCACCGCCCAGCAGGGCGCCGGTCTCAAGGCTCGGCGCCGCCAGCGTGCCGCTGATCGGCACTGGCGCGCGCACACGCACGCCCACAGCGCTGAGGAGCGGCAGCCGCAGATCGGTGTTCAGGCGCAGCTCCAGTGTTTCGTCACGCAGATTGATCCGCCCGCCGCCCATCAGCCGCCCCAGGGAGGTATCGGCATAGAGCATGCGCACTTGCGCGATGCCGGCCACCACATCGAAGCGCATGGCAAGGCACG
>JAPLOK010000362.1 GCA_026400775.1 Alphaproteobacteria bacterium
GGGGTCATCGCACCGCGAACGTTGTGCTGTGCAGGGCCGTCGCCGGTTCGGCGGGCGGGTTTATCCGGCGTTCCCTGCCAGGACGGTATCGAGCATGTCGGTGACGAACCGCTGCCGCGCCTTGGGGAGGCGGCTGACGGCATCGAGTTGCTGTTCGAGGCGGGAGACTGGCCCGCGCCGTGTGCGGCGCGGCGTGGCGGCGGCAATGTCGGCGGTGTCGTTGTCGGCGATCAGCGTCTCGATAGAAACGCCAAGCGCCTTGGCGAGGCCGGGAAGCAGGGAGACGGGCACGCGGCGCTTGCCCACCTCATAGAATGCGAGCTGCGGCTGCGAGAGGCCGAGACGCTCGGCAAGCTGCACCTGTGTCAGATCGGCGGCGCTGCGGGCCTTGGCGATGCGCTGGCCCAAGGCTTGGAAATAGGGCTGTTCGTCGGGACTCATGACGGGCGGTGCGATCCTGTCTGCGAAGCGGTCCATGAGCGTAACACCTGTTTAGCGGCTGAGCTTGACTCAATAACATATTGTTATAAATATTGTCGAGTCGAAAGCGCACTTTGCGCTTGACAGGTTTTTGAGCGGAGGCCGTTTATGGCACGAATCGCGGATGCGGAGATCGAGCGGCTGAGGGTTGAGGTGAGCCTGATCCGGTTGGTCGAGGCGGCGGGGGTGACGCTCAGCAAACGCGGGGCCGAGCATGTCGGGTGCTGCCCGTTCCATGCCGATGATACGCCGTCACTGTCGGTCAGCCCCACGAAGAACCTGTTCCGCTGCTTTGGCTGCGACGCGGGTGGCGGGCCTATCGACTGGGTGATGCGCGCCGAAGGGGTGAGCTTCCGCCACGCGGTCGAGTTGCTGCGCGCCGATTATGCGCCCGACCATGCCGGAGCATCACGCAGCGCCCCGGTATCGCGCTCGACGGTGGTCAAACTGCCACCCTTGTCAGCGGCTGAGGATGAAAAACTGCTTGGCGAGGTGGCGGATTATTACGCTCGTTCGCTCAAGACCAACCCCGAATGCCAAGCCTATCTGGCGAAGCGCGGCCTTGCCCATCCCGAGCTGATCGACACGTTCGGCTTAGGCTTTGCTGACCGGACCTTGGGCTACCGGCTACCAGCGGCGAACCGAAAAGCGGGGGCAGACGTGCGGGGTCAGCTCCAGCGGTTGGGGGTATTGCGCGACAGCGGCCACGAGCATCTGCGCGGCTCGCTGGTCGTGCCGCTGCGGGGTGCCGGGGGTGCGGTGGTCGGCCTTTATGGCCGCAAGATACGCGACGATCTTCGCAAAGGCACGCCGGATCACCTGTATCTGCCGGGGCCGCACCGGGGGGTGTTCAACCTGTCGGCGTTCGCAGCCAGCGATGAAATGATCCTCACCGAAGCGCTGATCGACGCGATGACGTTCTGGTGTGCGGGCTACCGCCATGTGACGAGTGCGTATGGCGCGAGCGGGTTGACCGACGAGATCGTCGCGGCGCTGGTCGATCACGGCATCAAGCGGGTGCTGGTGGCCTATGACCGCGACGCAGGCGGTGACAAGGGCGCTGCCGCCGTTGCCGAACGGCTCGCCCCGCTTGGGCTGGGGGTGTACCGGGTCAACTTCCCCAAGGGGATGGACGTCAACAGCTATGCGCTCAGCGTGGGGCCACCGGCGAAGAGTCTGGGCGCGTTGCTCAGGGCGGCGGAATGGATGGCTGGCACCGAAACCCGCCCGCGCATCGCGGTGTGCAGCGATGATGCCGTCACCGCTGCTGCCATGCCGGAAACCAGCCCCATCCCCCTTCCTTCCTCAGCCGCTTTGCCCGCCGCCGCATCGCGCACAGCGGCTGAGGAAGAAGTGCCGGACTCCGACGCCGCCGACCTTCCCGAGCCGACACACGCCAGCCCGATCCCCCCGGCGGCATCGCCGCCGGTCGCCGCTGAGGTCGGCGAACGCGACATCACGCTGGCCTTTGGTGACCGGCAGTGGCGCGCGCGGGGGCTGGCGCGCAACACCGCGCCCGATGCGATGAAGATCAATCTTATGGTCAGATGCGGCGACAGCTTCCATGTGGACGGCCTCGACCTCTTGAGTGCCAAGAGCCGGGGGGCGTTCGTCGCGCAAGCCGCGCTCGAACTGGGCTGCCCACCCGATGCGATCAAGCGCGACATCGGTCAGGTGTTGCTGGCGCTGGAGGCGGTGCAGGAGGAGATGCTGAGCGCCGCATCGGCCCCGGCCCCCGGCGTCACGATCAGCGCCGCCGACGAATCCGAAGCCCTTGCATGGCTCACAGCCCCCGACCTGATGGACCGCATCGCCGCCGACATTGCGGCGCTGGGCGTGGTGGGCGAAGCCGAGAATGCGCTGACGGTCTATCTGGCGGCGCTCAGCCGCAAGCTCGACCGCCCGCTCGCGGTGCTGATCCAGTCGACCAGCGCGGCGGGGAAAAGCGCGTTGATGGATGCGGTGCTCGATCTGGTGCCGCCCGAGGAGCGGGTGACCTACTCGGCGATGACCGGGCAGAGCCTGTTCTATCTGGGTGAGGCGGATCTGAAGCACAAAGTGCTGGCCATCGCCGAGGAGGAAGGCGCGCGCCACGCCGCCTATGCCTTGAAGCTGTTGCAGAGCCAGGGCGCGCTGACCATCGCATCGACGGGCAAGGACCCGGCGACGGGGAAACTGGTGACGCAGGATTATACGGTCGAGGGGCCGGTGGCGCTGATGCTGACGACGACCGCCATCGACTTGGACGAAGAGCTGAGCAACCGCTGTCTGGTCTTGACCATCGACGAAAGCCGCGACCAGACCCGTGCGATCCACAGCCGCCAGCGCTACGAGGAAACCTTGGCGGGCCTCGCCGCCCGCGAAACCCAGTCCGGCTTGCGCACCCTCCACCACAACGCCCAGCGGCTGTTGAAGCCCGTCAAGGTGGTCAACCCCTATGCCGAGCATCTGACGTTCATGGACGACAAGACGCGGACCCGGCGCGATCACCGCAAATATCTGGGGCTGATCCGCGCCATTGCGCTGTTGCACCAGCATCAGCGGCCGACGCGGACGCTGGAGCGTCCCGGTGCGGCCGCCGTCCCCTATATCGAGGCGACGCTCGACGACATTGCGGCGGCGAACGCGCTGGCCCATGCGGTGCTCGGAGTGACGCTCGACGAGCTGCCGCCGCAGACGCGGGCGTTGCTGCATCTGGTGCGCGCCTATGTCGAAACCCGCGCCGCCGCTGAATCGGTGACGCCCCGCGATATCCGCTTCACCCGCCGCGACGTGCGGGCAGCAACAGCATGGGGCGATACCCAGTTGAAGCTCCACCTCAGCCGCCTCGAATCGCTCGAATATCTGCTGGTCCGCCGCGAGGGCGCGCGGTTCGTTTACGAGTTGGCATGGGCCGGTGAAGGTGACGGCGAAACCGGCCAACCGTTCGTGATGGGGTTGATCGACGTCGCCGCGCTTCGTTCGCATGGATATGACGACGCGCGGTCGGGGGTGGAAACCGACCGGTCGGCCCCCGGTCGGGGCGATGTCGGGCCGGTATCGCCCCCCGGTCGCACGTCCGACATGAGCAAAAACGGTGGTATCGTGCGGCTTGCCGCGATCACCCCCGCGCCGCCGCCAAAATACACGTCACCAGCGACATCCGAACCGGCCCGGTCGTACGCACACGCCGCGCAAGGGTAAGCGCGCATGTCGCGCCGTGTGCTGCTCGAGCTTCCCGGCAAGCATGATCCCGACAGCCTGACCGCGCACATGGCGCGGTTCCTCGCGCACCTTGCAGTCCGCAACTATGCGCCCGCGACCATCGCCGACCGGCGGCATGGGCTTGGCAGCTTCATCCTGTGGTGCGCCGAGCGCGGCATCGGGCACCCCCGCGATGTCACCAAGCCGATCCTCGAACGCTATCAGCGCCACCTCTATTATCATCGCAAAAGCGACGGCGAGCCGCTGTCGTTCCGCACGCAGGCGCAGCGCATGGTGCCGATCCGCGCTTGGTTCAAATGGCTGGCGCGCGAGAATCACATCCTGTCGAACCCGGCGTCCGACCTTGAGCTGCCGCGCCCCGAGCGCCGACTGCCGGCGATGGTGCTGACTGCTGAGGAAGCCGAGGCGGTGCTGGCGATCCCCGATACCGGCACACCCTTGGGTCTGCGCGATCGGGCGATGCTGGAGCTGCTTTATGCCACCGCGATCCGGCGCAGCGAGCTGATCGATCTTGCGCTCTACGATGTGGACTATGCGCGTTCGACACTGATCGTGCGCCACGGCAAGGGCAACAAGGACCGGGTGGTCCCCTTGGGCGAGCGAGCGCGAAGCTGGCTCGTCGCCTATCGCGACGGGGTGCGTCCCGGCCTCGTTGCGGGCCGCGATCCGGGCACCCTGTTCCTCAGCCGCGACGGCCTGCGGCTCTGCCCCAAGCGGCTGTCGGAGAAGGTGCGAACCTGCTGCGCCATACCGCTGCGACGCTCATGCTGGAGGGTGGGGCCGACATCCGGTTCATACAGGCGTTGCTCGGCCATGAGAGCTTGGAGACCACCCAGATTTACACCCGCGTCAGCATCGCCAAGCTCGCCGAAATACACGCCGCAACGCATCCTGGCGCACGGCTCGTCCGTGACCGCGCCATGCTCGATGCGACGCTTGCCGATGAGGATGAGGGGTAATTTATAGGCGATGCAGGATATGCCATGCGGCGTTCGTTGTATGACAGCGAGGAAAAAACGGCGGCACGAGCACGCGCAGAGCACGCTCGAAAAGCGACAGAAAACCGGCGATCCTTCCCGCGCCGGAATCACGAGCACGCTCAGCGCACGCTCCAAAACTGGCGGATTAGCGTTACTCACGTGTGCGTGAGGTGTGTATCTTATTTATGGGCTCGATGCGTAGCATCGCGGCCCTTTACCCTGCTTCGAAACAGCCGTGAACTTGCCACCCGCACCGCCTCAGCTACCCGGTGGGGTGCTTGCGTTCGCGCGCCGGTAGCGGCATACCCGGTCCCACGAATTACGGGGTGACCCGCTTCTTTGACAGCCGCGTCGCGGCACTGAAAACCGCCTCAAGGCGAAACCGCTCCCGGTCTCGCAAAGCCACCCCGCGTGTGCGCGTTAAGCCGCTGCACCGCCTCAAGAAATTAGCCACCCTACGACCGGGACGCGTCAAGCGGATCAGTTGTCGCAAACGATCCGGTGAATCGGACAGACCCTACCGGTCTGAAGATCAGTTGCACCGACGAGAAAACCTGCGGTGCAGTTGCAGCGGATATCAATAAGCTGACCAGGGGAACTTACGCGTTCAACTCCAAAGGTCAGTTGTATCGCGCTTCAAAGACCGGAGGAGAGGGGAAATCCGGCACTTATGATCGGAGGCTGGGGCAAGCCATCGCTGCCAAGCCGACCATCTCTATCCGTGTGTCAGACACCAATACGAGGGGGCTTTCGATTACCGGCCCTGCTGGTGGGGGGCAGACCGAAGGCCCCAGAGGAAACGCTACGGGTGCTAATTACACAGTGACCGTAACAGGCCGAGGATGGAGCGGATTCAATCAAAACTCCGATGGCTCCAACCCACGACTTGAAAGAATGACGTCCGATCAGATTCTGGCACATGAGCTTGCGGGCCATGCGATACCGTCAATGATTGGAGGCGGATCAGGCAACGCTGTCCGCGAAGAGAATGTCATAATGCGTGAGAACGGCAGGACAAATCTGCGTTATGAAGACCCTGATCATGTTCAGTAGGGTTGCAACTTGCTTGGGTGGCGTGACTCTTTTTTTGAGCATCGCCACGGCATCGTTCGCACAACCGCGAAGTGTCTACGAACTGCACCAAGAGAAATCTGAATATGTTGTAATCGTGAAGGCACAGGAGCAAAAAAGGCAATTAGGCATCAACAATGTGCCCATAGAAATTGCGCATCTTGAGGTTATGTCTGTGCTCAAAGGCCAGATCACCGAAAACTATATAGATGTGATTGTGCAAGCAGAAGCAGTGGATTTATCAGCAAATTGCTGCAAATCTGGAAGCATATATTTGATGTACCTGATGAAGCACAACGGTGAATTTACGCTAATCAGAGGCCGCGATGGAGTATTTTTGCTAGAGAAACTACACTTCAAAGGACGGCGGCGCTAGCAGCGGTTAGGCCGCTGAAATCGTTCAGATCACCAGCAGAATCTCGCACCGCAAGATAAAGGGACTGCCTCCCCCTGCGGGGTAAGCTGTTGTCTGCATGCCGAAAATTAGCGAGACTGGCGGCACTGCCTACGAGATACCGGCACTGTTATGGCACTGGCTGCTCTGCGGCTTGTCCGTTCGGTAACGGGCTTGTGTGACGATGGCGGTGATGCCCGATTACGTGGGTTGTGCGGGCTGAGGGGGGGGTGGGATCCTCCACACCCTACGCGGGGGCCGCAGGTGTAGGGCGTTGATTTAGCCTCTCTTATTCAGCGAGATGTGCAAAAAGGTTGGCGGGAGTAGCATAAAGCACTGAGATATTGTAGGAAATGGGTGTCTAAACCAACCTGCAATGAGGCACAAAATGCCACAGGCCACACCCGCCGCGAATGAGAATAGCGCAGCCCAGTTTTCGTTTCCAGCCGTACATCGCAAGAAAGTCACAGCGGCGTTTGATGGTGGCCGGATAACCTCTGACGGCGGGGTTTTGCTGCTGGCACAAGCTGAGCGACAGATGGGGATTTGCTCGCAACTCGCCGCCTGCATTGCCGATCGGCGAGATCCATCACGCGTGATTCACGCGCTCGACGACATCCTGCGGGCACGCATCCTGGCGATCTGCTGCGGCTATGAGGATGCCGACGATCTCGACATGCTGCGCCATGATCCGGGTTTCCGTCTGGCGCTCGGCAAGTTTACGGCACCAGGAGCGGGTGCCGGACTTGCCAGCCAACCGACGATAAGCCGGTGGGAGAATGCGCCGACCACGCGCGAACTGGCGAAGCTGATGGCCGCGATGATCGACATCTATTGCGCCAGCTATCCTACCGCGCCCGAGGCGGTGACGCTGGATATCGATGACACCTGCGATGTGGTCCACGGCTACCAGCAGCTGTCCTTCTGGAATGGGCACTACGGCGAGCGCTGCTTCCTGCCGATCCATGTCTACGACACGGCAACGGGTCGTCCGGTGGCGATGCTGCTGCGGACCGGCAAGACGCCGAGTGGCGCGGAAGCGGCCGGCCATATCCGGCGGCTGCTGCGCCATATTCGCCGCCACTGGCCCACCACCCGCATCACTATCCGTGGCGACGGGCACTACGGCAGGCCCGAAGTGATGGACTTTTGCGAGGCCAACGGCGTCGATTACATCCTTGGCCTGCCCACCAACGCGGTGCTCCGCGCCGATCCCAAAATCGTGACTGTGGCCGATGCCTGCGCGACCCAGCGCGCCGAGGAACAGCGTCCGGCTCTGCGCCTTTTTGCCGAGACGAGTTACGCCGCGAAAAGCTGGAAACAAAAGCGGCGCGTTGTCGCCAGGACCGAGGCGAGCACCATGGGGATGGATATCCGCTTTGTCGTCACCTCGCTCACCGAACCTGCCGCCGAGGACATCTACGAAGTGCATTACTGTGCTCGCGGCAATGCCGAGAACCTCATAAAACTGCACAAGAGCCAACTCAGCAGTGACCGCACATCATGCCGATCGGCCAATGCCAACCAGATGCGCCTGATCCTGCACACCGCGGCATTCTGGCTGATGTGGCGCGTTCAGCAGGAGATCCCGAAGACCGCCGCTCTGGCCACAGCAGAGTTCTCGACATTGCGCGTGCGCCTCCTCAAGGTCGCCGCACGCGTGATCGAGACCGCTTCACGTATCCGGGTTGCTTTTGCTTCCGCTTGCCCGGACGCACATATCTTCCGGACCGTCGCCCTCGCGCTCAAACCCGTGCCGACATAGACCGCGCGGCCGTGCCGCCGAACGCCCGAACCCCGTCCTTCAACCCCGCAAGCCCCCCGACCCTCCGCGATGAAATAGGCGTAACGGCAGCGCTTGGCCCGATCAACCAGACGCCCGCGCCGGAAGCCTCCGGGAGCCGGAATGCGCACCGTCGCGAATAAGAGAGGCTAGTCGTTCTAACCCCTCGCAAACCAAAGCGAAGGCCAGTCGAGCTCGTTCTCATAGCTTCAAAGACACAAAATGTTGGTCGTATCGGGACGGTATCTCAACGACTATTCACATGACGATATAAACTCGATCGTCCCGGGAATTGAAAGTTGCTTCCATTCCGCTTATTCGGTCCAGCGCTCGCACAGGACGGGCGC
>JAPLOK010000358.1 GCA_026400775.1 Alphaproteobacteria bacterium
GGGGGGGGGGGGTGGCCATGGGGCCCATCACGCCGGGTGTGCCGGGGTCGCCCCCCAGGCGGGAGGAGATTTCGCGGGCGACGGCCCAGATATCCTCGGCGGTATTGCCATGCGGGCCGGCGGTGGATTGGCTGGTGCCCTGGCGTTCACCGCGATGCACCCCGCCTTGCGTGGGCTTCAGCGCCCAGTTCCCGCAATAGGCGGCGGGGCGGATGATGGAGCCCGCCACCTGCGTGCCGATCGCCACCGGCACAAACCCGGCCGCAACTGCTGCCGCACTGCCCGATGAACTGCCGCCCGGCGTGCGGGCGATGTTCCAGGGGTTGGTGGTGGGGCCGGGTTCGCTCATGCCCAGTTCGGTGGTCACCGCCTTGGCCAGGATGATGGCACCCGCCTCGCGCAGCGCCTGCACCATGGCGGAATCCCGCTTCGGCCAATTCCCTTCATAGGCGCGGCAGCCCATTTGCGTGGGCAGGTTCGCGGTCTCGATCAGGTCCTTGATGGCGATCGGCATGCCATCGATGGGCGAGAGCGGCCGGCCCTCGGCGCGGCGCTTGGTCGCGGCATCGGCGGCGGCGCGGGCGCCGCGTTCATCGATGGCGACGAAGGCACGCACGATATGCTCGCGGGCTGCGATGCGCTCCAGGCAGTGCTCCAGATAGGCGCGGGCGGACATCGCGCCTGCCGGCACCAAATCGTGGAAGGTCACGCCACGCCATGATGGATGATAGGTCATTGCCACCTCGCCATTCCTCGTGCGCAACGTGGCCCGCAAAGCCCCGCCGCCGCAAGGGCCAATCAGCGATGCAGGCAGGTATAGCGGCGCAGCATCTCGCGCGTGGGCTGCGACAGGGCACGTGCAGCAACGGCATTGGCGGTGGCGGCGGCGCAGTCGAACCAGAAGTAACCCGCGCCGGGATCGACCAGCAGCAGCATGCAGCCCGTCATGCAGCGCCACGCCCGCCACCGCATCACCGCTGATCGCCCCCCAGATCTGCGCCGGCAGTGGCGCGTAGAGATAGGCAGCGACGCGGGTCGGGATCTACCGCCAATGATAGTCCCAGGCCTCCCCCACGGCGACGCCATAGGCAAACAGGCTGCCATCGGCGAAGAGATTAAGCGCGGGTCCCGAGCGCCAGCAGGATGAAGGCCGCACACCAGGCCAACGCCAAAAGCTTGACCGCGCGCGGCAGGCTCATCGCTGTTCGGTGCGCTGCAGCCTGTCCACCGGGAAGCCCTGTTCGGCGGCGATGCGCGTGGCCGTGGCGATATCGGCCTCGGGCAATACGCGCGTGCGGGAGAGCAGCCACAACACCCGGCGCGAGGGCGCGCCGACCAGCGCCCAGCGGTATTCAGGGTCGAGGCCGATGATCCAGTAATCGCCAGAGAGGGGCCAGAAGAACTGCACCCTCAGTCGCGCATTGTCCGCGCCGGGGACCGTTGTCGCGATGGCCGCGCCGCTGCGTTCCTGATCGTTGTTCAGCACATCGCGGCAACGGTTCAGCACATCGATCCGGCCATCGGGGCGCGGGGTATAGGTCGCGGTGACATCGGCGCAGCGGCGGTTGGGGCCGTCCTGGAAGGACACCGGCAGGCGGGCGATTTCGTACCAGGTGCCGGAATAGCGCTGCAGGTCCACAGCAGCGACCGTGCGCGGCAGATCGGCGCCAGGCTGGGTGGGTGCCACCAGGGCGCAGCCGCCCAAGGCGAGGGCCAGAAACAAGGCGCGGATCATGACGGGATGCTCCCTTCGGGCAGCGAGACGCAATGCTCGAAGATGGCGCCGGCGGTGGTGAACCAGATGGCGTCGCGGTGTTGCAAAATGGTCTTCAGCGCGCCGCGCAGCGCCCGCAGCCGATAGGGCTGACCCACGATATAGGGGTGCAAGGCGATGCCCATGACCTGCGGGATGCCGTCCGCCACCTGCTCCAGCCTCTCGGAAAAATCCTCAACCAGCATGTCGGCAAATTGGGCGGCGCCATCCTTGCGCGCGACGATCGCGGGAATGTCGTTCGTCTCCTGCGGGTAGGGGATGGAGAGCAGGCGGCCCGCGCGGGTGCGCTTCCAGACGGGCATGTCATCCATGCACCAGTTCAGCGTGTAGCCGTAACCGGCCTCGGCCAGCAGGTCGGGCGTGGCGTGGCTTTCGGCGATCCAGGGGGAGAGCCAGCCGCGCGGGGCCACGCCTTCATGCTGAACGATCGCGGCGGTGGCTTCAGTGATCAGTTCTCGCTCGGTGGCTTCGTCCAGGGTGGATTGGCGTTCGGAATTGGTCCGCCCATGGCCTGCCATTTCATCGCCACGTGCGCGGTGGGCGGCGACCAGTTCGGGCGCGTGGTCATACATGGCGCTGTTCAGCAGCACGGTGGCCGGCAGTTGCAGCGCATCAAGCATCTGCAACAGCCGCCAGGCGCCGACGCGGTTGCCGTATTCGCGCCAGGCGTGGTTCAGGATGTCGGGCTGCGGGCCGCCGGGGGCCAGTTCCGCGCCGAGGCCCTCGCCGAAGGCGAAGTGCTCGAGGTTCACGCCCAGATAGACGGCGAGCTTGGCGCCATTCGGCCAGGACCAGCGCGGGCGGCCGGTCCAGGGGTGATAGGGAAAACGTCCGTGGGTCGGCAGCATGGGCGCCAGATGATCCCGGCGCGCGGATTGCGCAAGGCTGGCGTGCGATCCGCTATGACGGAAACGGCAGAGCGGTGCGCGCCCGCCCGGCCGGTCAGACCAGGGCGAAGCCCTCGCGGCGCAATTCCACCGCGAGTTTGTCCAGCGCGCGCTCCACACCATCGATCACCTGCGCGATCTCCTCGGCCGTGATCACCAGTGGCGGGGAAAACGCGATGCCATCACCGGGCAGGATGCGCATGATCAGCCCCTCCGCCTCGCAGAGCTTGGCGGCACGCGCGGCGATCTTGCGGGCGGGGTCGAAGGCGCGCCTGGTGGCACGGTCCTCGACCAGTTCGATGGCGCCGATCATGCCCATGCCGCGCGCCTCACCCACCAGCGGGTGCTGGCCGAGGCGCTTGAGGCCCGCCTGCAACAGCGGGCCCACGCGGTCGACATGGCCCTGGATGTCCATCTCGTCATAGAGCTTCAGCGTCTCGATCGCGACGGCGGCGGCCACCGGATGCCCCGAATAGGTAAAGCCGTGCCCGAATGTGCCGATCGAGGCACTGCCATCGGCCAGCCCCTGATAGACCCGGTCATTCACCATCACGGCCGAGATCGGCAGATAGGAGGAAGAGAGCGCCTTGGCGCAGACCAGGATATCCGGCTCGATCCCGAGCGACTGCGAACCCCAGTATTTCCCGGTGCGGAAGAAACCGCAGATCACCTCATCGGCCACCAGCAGCACATCGTATTTGCGCAAGACCGCCTGGATCTTCTGGAAATATCCGGCCGGCGGCACGATCACGCCGCCCGCACCCATGATGGGCTCGGCGAAGAAGGCGGCGACAGTCTCCGGGCCTTCGCGCAGGATCATCGCTTCCAACTCGGCGGCGCAGCGGGTCGCGAAATCCTCCTCCGACTCGCCGGGCAGGCCCTCGCGGTAGAAATGCGGGGTCATGGTGTGCATGATGCCCTGGATGGGCAGGTCGAACAGGCGGTGGTTGTTGGGCAGCCCGGTCAGGCTGGCCGAAGCCACCGTCACGCCGTGATAGCCCTTGATGCGCGAGATGACCTTCTTCTTCAAAGGCCGCCCGATGGCGTTGTTGAAGTACCAGATCATCTTCAGCGCGGTGTCATTCGCCTCCGACCCGGAATTGCCGAAGAACACCTTGGACATGGGAACCGGCGCACGCTCGATCAGCATCTCCGACAGGTCGATCAGCGGCTCATGCGATTTGCTGGTGAAGGCATGGTAGAAGGGCAGCTTCTGCATCTGCGCAGTGGCGGCCGCCACCAGGCGTTCATTGGAAAAGCCCAGTGCCGCGCACCAAAGCCCCGCCACCGTGTCGATA
>JAPLOK010000229.1 GCA_026400775.1 Alphaproteobacteria bacterium
CAGGAAGCGCCCTGGGTCGGCATCGTCGAACGCCTCGAATCCTGCCTGGCCGAGGCGCGCCCGCTGCTGGTGGCGGGGCCTTCCTGCATCGGTGTGCATTCCACAGCCTGCCTGCGCCATGCCGAGAACCAGACCACCACCGGCATGGAACGCTGCTACCTGGACGAATACCGCGCCTGGGATGTGATGCTGAACGCCTATTTCCGCGACCGGCCGCGCGGCGAAAGGGGCGAGGCGCTGCAACAGGTGCAGCGCGCCTGGATCACCTATCGCGACCGCAAATGCGCGTATTTTCATGTGCATTATGCGGGTGGCTCGATGGCGCGTTGGCTCGGCTCCCAATGCATGGCTGACACGACGGCACGCCGCGCGATCGAGCTGCGTTTTTTCCGTGCCGAGAGGCGCTGAGCGGGACCGCGGACGCTGGGCGTGGCGGCGGGCGCTGGGCTTCAGTGGCGCGTATTGCCGAGTAGGATATCGCGACCTGGCGAAGCGCCGCACTACCCGTAGCACTCCCGATACAGCGCCATGATCGCATCCGCATCCGGCACGGCGGGGTTGTTGTTCGGGCTGCCGCTGGCCAGCGCCTGGGCCGCCATGGTCGGCAGCAGACCGTTCCAGCGGTCAGCATCGATGCCATAGGTGGCCGGCTTCGGCACCTTCAATTCCGCATTCAGCGCCGAGAGCTCGTCCAGCAGTTTCGCGCCCGCCACCTGGTCCGCATCGCCCCGCCCCGCGCAGCCCATGCAGCGCGCCGCTTCGGCATAGCGCGGCAGCGCGGAGGAGAGCGAATAGCGCGTCACCGCCGGCAGCAGCATGGCGTTGGACAGCCCGTGCGGCACATGGAAATGCGCGCCGATCGGGCGCGACATGCCATGCACCAGCGCGACCGATGAATTGCTGAAGGCCAGGCCCGCAAGTGTGGCGCCGAGCATCATCGCCTCGCGCGCCGCGCGGTTGTCGGGCTGGTGGTAGACAGCGCGCAAATTGGGCCCGATCAGGCGCATCGCGCGCTCGGCATACATGTCCGCCACCGGATTGGCACGCTTGGAGACATAGGCCTCCAGCGCATGGGTAAAGCTGTCGATGCCGGTATCGGCCGTGGTGCGCGGTGGCACGGTCAGCGTGAGTTCGTAATCCACGATGGCGGCCAGCGGCAGCGCGCCGAGCCCCGCGATCAGCATCTTCTCGTCGCGCGCGCTGTCGGTGATGACGGTGAAGCGCGTGGCTTCACTGCCGGTGCCGGCGGTGGTGGGGATGCAGATCAGCGGCACGGCGGCGCGGTCGGCCGCATGCGGGACTTTCTGCGCGCTGATATGCCCGCCCGTGGCGGCGAGGATGGCGATGGCCTTGGCGGTGTCCATGGGCGAGCCGCCGCCGAAGCCGATGATGCAGTCATGTTCGCCGGCCTGGAACGCCGCGACGCCGGCTTCGACCACGGTGTCGGTCGGGTCGGGCACGGTGTCGCTGAAGACGCGGAAGGCCAGCCCCGCGCGCGTCAGCGGATCCAGGCAGCGGTTGATGGTGCCTGATGACACCATCCACGGATCGGTCACCACGAAGGGGCGCGAGAGGCCGAGTGCTGCCAGTGTTTCCGCGGTGCGCGCGACGGTGCCGCCGCCGATCAGCATGTGGCGGGGCGAGACGATGGTCTGCATGGCGTTCCCTATTTCGTGGCCATCGCCTCGGCATAGCGGGCGAGCCTTCGTGCGGCAGTTTCGCTGAGGCCGCCGGCGAAATCCAGGCCCGCGGGCGGCAGCGCATCGGCGTGGTGGCAGGCGACGGCGTGCGGGCCTGCCGTCAGCACCGGTTCCTCGCGCTGGCACAACTCGGTGGCGAAGGCGCAGCGCGTGTGGAAGCGGCAGCCGGTTGGCGGGTTGATGGGGCTTGGCGGGTCGCCGCCCAGCGGCACCACCTTCCCGCGCCGCGCGGGGTCGGGGTGCGGAATCGCGTGCAGCAGCGCGCGCGTATAGGGGTGGCGCGGATGGGCGAAGAGTTCCTGCTTGGAGGCTACTTCCACGATGCGGCCGAGATACATCACCGCCACCCGGTCGGCCATGTGGCGCACCACCGCCAGGTCATGCGCGATGAACAGATAGGACAGGCCGAAACGCGATTGCAGGTCCTTCAGCAGGTTCACCACCTGCGCCTGGATCGAGACATCCAGCGCCGAGACAGGCTCGTCACACACCACCAGTTCCGGCTGCACGGAAAGCGCGCGCGCAATGCCGATGCGCTGGCGCTGACCACCGGAAAACTCATGCGGATAGCGCTGCGCATGATAGGGGGCGAGGCCGACCAGGCCCAACAATTCCTCCATGCGCGCGCGGCGTTCGCTGGCGGTGCCGATGCCATGCACCTCCATCGGTTCGATGATGGTCTGGCCCACGCGCAGGCGCGGATTCAGGCTGGCATAAGGGTCCTGGAAGATGATCTGGGCCCGCCTGCGGAAGCGGCGCAAGGCGGCGGGCGAGAGGGCTGAGATGTCCTCGCCATCGAAGCGAAGGGTGCCGCTGGTGGGTTCGATCAGCCGCAGCACGAGCCGCGCGGTGGTGGACTTGCCGCAGCCGGATTCGCCGACCAGGGCCAGGGTTTCGCCGCGTTCGACATGCAGGGATACGCCATCGACGGCCCGCACCAGGCCGGCGCGGGCAGGATAGTGCTTGGTGAGGTCGGTCGCTTCCAGCAGCATCAGATCGGCGCTTTCAGGAACGCGGCCGCGTGGCCCGGGACGATCTCGCGCAGCGGCGGGGGGGCAGCTTCGCAGGCCGTGTCCGCGAAGGGGCAGCGCGGCGCGAAACGGCAGCCCGGCGGCCAGGCGAAGGGCGGCGGCACGGTGCCCTCGATCGCGGTCAGGCGGTCGCGGTCTTGGTCCAGCCGCGGAATGCTGCCGAGCAGGCCGAGCGTGTAGGGGTGCTGCGGGTCGTCGAAAATCTCGCGTGCCCTGCCCTGCTCCACCACGCGGCCGGCATACATCACCGCCACATCATCGGCCATTTCCGCGATCACGCCGAGGTCATGGGTGATCAGCACGATGCCCATGCCTTCCTCGCGCTGCAGGTCGCGCAGCAGGTCCAGGATCTGCGCCTGCACCGTCACATCGAGCGCGGTGGTGGGCGCGTCTGCGATCAGCAGTTTCGGTTTGCAGGCCAGCGCCATCGCGATCATCACGCGCTGGCGCATGCCGCCCGAGAGCTGGTGCGGGTATTCGTCGAAGCGCCGCGCGGCCGACGGTATGCGCACCTTTTCCAGCGCCTCGATCGCGCGCGCGCGCAGCTGCGCCGATGACGCGTTCGGGTCATGCGCGCGCATCGCCTCGATGATCTGGAAACCCAGGCTGTGCACCGGGTTCAGGCTGGTCATCGGTTCCTGGAAGATCATCGCGATCTCGCGACCGCGCACCGCGCGCATCTCGCGCGATGAGAGTGGGGCGAGGTCCCGTCCCTCCAGCAGCACGCGCCCGCCCACGATGCGCCCGGGCCAGGCCAGCAGCCGCATGATGGAGAGCGACAGCACCGATTTTCCGCAGCCGGATTCGCCCACGATGCCCAGCGTGCGTCCACGCTCCACCGCGATGGACACGCCATCCACCGCCCGCACCTCGCCGCCCGAGGTGCGGAAACTCGTCGCCAGATTCTCGACCGCGAGAAGGCTCAAATCACAGCCACTTGAAGGTGGGTGGCGTGATCTTGTCGACGGGACGATGCGCCCAATCCTGCTGCGTGGCCTTGGCCACGATGCGCTTCTGCGCTTCCGCCAGATGCAGGGCGGCGGCGCGGAAATCCATGGTCAGCACCTCGCCATCGCCCACCACCTTGCGGCCATTGACGTAGACATCCTTCACCGCGCGGTCGCCAGCGGCATAGATCAGGCTGCGCACCGGATCATGGGCGGGTTGCATGCGCGGATGCGTGGCATCCACCACCACGATATCCGCCCGGCAGCCCACCGCGAGCCTGCCGATATCATCACGCCCCAGCGCCTGCGCGCCGCCGATGGTCGCGGCCTCGAAGACATCGGTCGTGGTCATGGTGCGCGGATCGGTAGCCTGCGTGCGCGCCATATAGGCCACCAGCCGCATCTCATCGAGCATGTTGTGCGGGTAGGTGTCGGTGCCCACGCCGAGCTTCACACCGGCCCGCTTGTAGCGGCCGAAATCCTTCATCGTGATGCCGCGCCGCGCGAAGACGGTGGGGCAATGGGCAACCGTGGTGCCGGTCTCGGCGAGGATCCCAAGGTCGCGCTTGGTGTGCCACGGCGTGCTGGGGTGGTCATCGAGGAAGATGCCATGCCCGATGATCGCGCGTTCATCCAGCAGGCCCATCTCGTGCAGCCATTGCACCGGCGTGAAGCCGTGGCGGCGCGTGATCTCGTGGAATTCCACCACCGATTGCGCGGCGTGGATCTGCCAGGAGATGCCGCGCGCGCGGGCCTCCGCACGGCTGTCGCGCAGCAGTTCCGGCGCGCAGGTGTCGATCTGCGCCGGGCAGGCCATGCCGAAGAGCAGCCCCGAGGGGTGCTGTTCGGCGCGTTCGATCAGCGTGAAGGCTTCCTGCATCGCCTTCTCGCCAGCCTTCTCGTCCCATTCATATTCGACGACATGGCCGTTCTTGGTGAACCAGCGCGCCGACTTGAACATCGGCGCGATGCAGACGCGCATGCCGGCTTCCGCCAGCAGGTCGAGCCAACCGGGATGGGCCATCGACAGATCAGCCAGCGTGGTCACGCCCGATAGCAGCAATTCGGACAGCGCCACGCGCACGCAATCGGGGATCGCTTCCGCATCCGACCGGAAGATCGGCATGAATTCGTAGAGCGAGGAATTGTACAGGCCGGGCGAGCCGATCTCGTCCAGCAGCCCCTTGTTCATCGGCTCGCTGGTCGGGTGGGAATGGATGTTCACCAGGCCCGGCATGACGAGCATGCCACGGCCGTCGATCACCTCATCGGCCACGCCCTCATAGCCGCGGCCGACGAAGGACAGCACGCCGTCGCGCCAGGCGACATCGGCGCCGGACATATAGGCGTGGCGCCCGGCCGTGGCGTCCCACACCACGGCCAATTCCGCATTGCGGATCAGTGTCGTGGTCATCAGCGCACCCTCAGATCCAGGCCCTTGTAGATGCCGATGCCATAGAGCCCATGCGCCCGCGCGCCCAGCACGCGCTGCGCACTGAACACGCTGAGCTGCATTCATCCACGCCGAGGCCTCGTTCAGCTGGCGCTGGATATCGGCCGTCGCACGGGCGCGCACGGCCGGGTCGATCGCGCTGCGCGCCTCTTCCAGCCAGGCATCGGTCTGCGGGTTGTTCCAGTTCATGCGGTTGGGCGTGGGGCGCGAGCGACTGTGCCAGTACAGGTTCAGCGAATCACTGGCCGAGATGTATGGGTAGCTGAGGAACAGCAAGTCGTATTCCTGGGTCGCCAGGCGCCCCCAGGCCACGGTCGCGTCGAACAGCTGGATGCGCAGTTCGATGCCCACCTGACGGACCGCCTGCTGGATGATCTCACCCATGCGCTGGTTGGACAGGGTGTTGATGGCAAACAGCGTCAGCGTCGCGCGCTGACCGTCCTTCACGCGCACGCCATCGGCCCCCGGGCGCCAGCCGGCCTCGTCGAGCATGCGGCGCGCAGCCGCGGGGTCGAAGGCAGGCACAAGTCGATCAGCCTCGGCGCTGTGGTCGAGCGCGAGCGGGTTGATCAGCCCGCGTGCGGCCGTGGCATGGCCGGACCAGACCGCCCGCACCATGGCGGTGCGGTCCACCGCCATGTGGAAGGCGCGGCGGATGGCGACATCATTGGCCACCGGCCGGTCCACCTTGAAGCCCAGATAATGGTCCCAGAAGTAGTTGGGCTGGTTGCTGGTCTGGATGGTCGGCACGCGGCGCAGCGCGTCCCAGAAGGCCTCGGGGATGTATTGCGTGATGTCGGCCTGCGCGGATTGGATAGCGGCGACGCGCGCCGCAGCCTCGGGGATCACGCGCCAGACGATGCGCTCCATATGCGCAGGGCCGCGGTTTTCCATCATTGGCGGCCCCCAGCGGTAATTGGGGTGGCGCGTCAGCACCATGTCGCTGCGCGGCGTCCAGCTGCCCCAGCAGAAGGGGCCGGTGCCGTTGAAGCCCTGCACGCCGAAATTGTCGCCCAGGCGCTCGACGCTTGCGGGATCGACGGCCGAGGCGAAGAACAGCGTCAGGTTCGGCAGCAGTTCGGAGAAGGGGCGGTTGAGTTCATAGACCAGCGTGTGCGGGCCGGTGGCGCGGATCTCCTTCACATCGCCAGCGCGCCACGCCACGGGGCTGGTGATGCGCGGCGTGGTCCGCCCGATCCAGCGGTTGATGCTGAAGGCCATGTCGGCGGCGGTGAAGGGGCGGCCATCGCAGAAGGTGACGTCGCTGCGCAAATGGAAGGTGTAGGTCAGACCATCGGGCGAGACCTCCCAGCGCTCGGCGAGGCCGGGGCGGATGGTGCGCATGTCGTAGTCGATGGTGACCAGCGTGTCGGACAGCATGGTCAGCACCTCGCCCGCGGCGAGCGCTGTGGAGCGGTGCGGATCGTAGCGATCGGCGTCGATCTCGCGCATGATGGTGATGGTGTTGCGCGCCTGCTGCGCGAGCGCGGGTGCCGCGGTGATGGCGGTCAGCGCCGCTGCGGCCAGCCACTTCCAGTGTCGCTTCATCATGTGTCTCCCAGGGTTATCGGTCAGATGCGAAGCCGGGGGTCGAGCGCGTCACGCATCGCATCCCCCAGCACGTTGAAGGCCAGCACCACAACGAAGATCAGCATGGATGGAATGACGCTGATATGCGGCGCGATGAACAGGAAATTCCGCCCCTGCGCCGCCATGGCACCAAGTTCGGCCGTGGGCGGCTGCGCGCCGAGGCCGAGGAAGGACAGCGCCGAGCCCAGCAGGATCACCTGCCCCAGCCGCAGCGTGGAAAAGACGAAGATCGGCGACAGGCAATTGGGTGCCAGGTGGCGCAGCATGAGGCGGGCGTCACCCATGCCGATGGCCCGCGCGGCTTCGATGTAGTCGAGGCCCATGACGACGAGTGCAGCGCCGCGCACGATGCGGGCCATCAAGGGCACGGTCGCGATCGAGAGCGCGATGATCACCGAGGTCAGGCCTGGGCCGAAAATGGCGGCGAGCGCGAGGCCGAAGAGGATGGCGGGGAAGGACAGGAGAATGTCCATCAGCCGCATCAACGCGCCGTCGAGCCGCTTGAAATAGGCCGCCGTGAAGCCGATCAGCGCGCCGAGCGAACCGCCCGCGAGCAGCGAGGCCAGGCCCATGAAGAGCGTGACCTGCAGGCCGTGTATGCAGCGCGAGAAGATGTCGCGGCCCTGGCCATCGGTGCCGAACCAATACTCGGCATCGGGCGGCTGCATGATCGCCATCAGGTTGGTGTCGTAGGGGTCGCGCAGCGGCAGCAGCGGCGCGAAGATAGCGGCGAGCAGCACCAGCGTGACGAAGCCCAGAGACATGGCCGCGCCCACATCGCGCACGAGCATGCGCAGCGCACCGGGGCGGATCGGGGCGGCGTTTGCGGCGCTCATGCTGACACCGGTGGCCGGAGCGCCGGTAAGACGCGCAGCGCTGAGAGGGCGGCCATCACGACAAGCGCACCCGCGGGTCGAGCACGGCGTAGAGCAGGTCGACCGTCAGATTGATGAGGATGAAGCCGGCTGAGAGGACGATGATGGTGCCCTGTGCCATCGGGAAATCCGAGGAGGTGATGGCGCCGACGGCCAGGCGCCCGACGCCGGGCCAGGAGAAAATGGTTTCCGTCACGACCGCGCCGCCGAGGAGAAAGCCGATCTGCAGGCCGATGAGGGTGACCACCGGGATCAGCGCGTTGCGCAGTGCGTGGCGCAGCACCACCAGGCGCTCGGTCAGGCCCTTGGCACGCGCAGTGCGGACATGGTCGGCGGAGAGTGTGTCGACGACGGCGGTGCGCGTCATGCGCGCGACGGGGCCCACGAAAACGCCGCCCAGCGTGATGGCGGGGAGGATGACGGCCTTGATCCCCTCGAGGGTCCAGAGCGGGCCGGCGCGGCCGGTGAAGGGCAGCAGCTGCCACTGGAAACCAACGATCCAGATGAGCACCAGGCCTAGGAAGAAGACCGGGATCGAGACGCCTGCGACGGAAATCGCCATGACGACGCGATCCAGCAGCGAACCGCGCCAATAGGCCGCGATGGTGCCGAGAAAAATGCCGAGCGGGATCGACCAGATGAGGGATGCGAACATCAACTCGACCGTCGGGCCGATGGTGTTCGAGAGCTCCTGCGTGACGGGCACATTGTTGATGATGGAGACGCCGAGATCGCCCTGCGCGAGGCGCCAGAGATAGAGGGCGAATTGCTCCCAGATGGGGCGATCCAGGCCGAGTTCGGCACGGATTTCGGCGATGACTTCTTGTGTCGCTTGCGGCCCGGCGCGAACGGTGGCGGGGTCGGTGGGCACCACCTGCATCAGCAGGAAGCCGATCAACAGCACGCCGAACAAGACTGGCAGCGCGAGTGCGATGCGTTGCATGGCGTAGCGGCGCATCAGGCGAATTCCCCATGGCGGTCATGGATGGGGATGCCGCTGCGAAGCGTAATGTCGGCGCGGGTTATGGGCAGAGCCTCGGGCGGGCAGGCGAAGATGTCCTGCGACAGGACTGCGATGTCGGCGTCCATGCCGGGTTCGAGCGTGCCGCGGGAGGTTTCGGCGAAGGTGCTGTAGGCGCCGCACCAGGTGGCGCAGTGCACCGCTTCTTCGATGGTCAGGCGTTGGTCGGCGCCCAGCACCGTGCCCTGGTTGGTCTTGCGCGTGACCATGGTGAATAGGTTCAGGAAGGGGTCGGTGGTGCAGACCGGTGCGTCCGATGACGCGCTGGGATGGTGGCCTTCGTCGAGCCAGGTTCGCATGGGGTATGCGGCGGCCGCGCGCGCTTCGCCGAGGTTGCGCACATACAGATCCCCGAATTCGTACATGAACAGCGGCTGCGGCACGGGGATGATGCCGCGCGCCAGCATGCGGCGGCGCTGGTCGCGTGTGACGAAGCCGCAGTGTTCGATGCGATGGCGGCGCTCGGGCGTGGCGCCTGCGGCTTCCATGCCGGTCAGCACCTGCTCGATCGCGGCGTCACCAATGGCGTGGATGTCGAGCTGCCAGCCGAGCGCGTGATAGCGCGCGAGCAGCGCGTGCATCGTCTCGGTGGGGAAGGTGAAGACGCCGGTGCCGCCCTGCAGGTAGGGATCGAAGAACGCGGCG
The DNA here is from genome assembly GCA_026400775.1 of Alphaproteobacteria bacterium. GTDB lineage: Bacteria > Pseudomonadota > Alphaproteobacteria > Acetobacterales > Acetobacteraceae > Rhodovarius. Next base: position 9,263 of record JAPLOK010000229.1, read on the forward strand.
GTCAGGCCGCCGGCGCTGCCATCGGCGAAGACCTTGGCGCCACCCCAGCGCAGCAAGGCCTGCGGGTCATCGCCGGGGCGCCAGGGCTGCATGGCGGCGGCCTCGGCGATGCCTTCGGGGTTGGCGGCCAGCACCAGCCACATGCGTTGCAGCGGGTCCGATGCCTGGTAGGCGGCGATCTCATCGAGGCCCGCTGTCATGCCGACATTCATGTCGGTGGCGCTGGCAAAGCCTTGCGCTGCCAAATGACGCCCCGCAGCGTGGATGGCATCCACCATGCGCGCCTGGCTGGGCGCGGGCATGGCGTGCTTGATCAGCGTCAGCGCGCGTTCCTGGATCAGGCCGGTCAGTGCGCCGTCGCGGCGCTCGATCACGCCGCCTTCGGGGTCGGGCGTGTTGTGGCCGATGCCGGCTGCGCGCAGCGCGGCCGTGTTGGCGACACCCATATGGCCGCAGGTGCGCATGATGAAGACAGGGTGCTCGGGCGCCGCGCGGTCGAGTTCGGCGACGGTCGGGTGGCGCTTCACATCGAGTGCGCCATGGTCATAGCCCCAACCCGTGATCCATTCGCCGCGCGGTGTGGTCTCGGCTGCGGCACGGATGCGCGATTGCACCTCCGAGAGCGTGCGCACCTCCTCCGCGCGCAGCTTCACCTGCGTCAGCGTCAGGCCGAAGGGCAACAGGTGCATATGCGCTTCGTTGAAGGCCGGGATGGCGACGCGCCCGGCCAGATCGATGTGGCGCGAGGTGCTGCCCACGGCGTCCAGCGCCTGCGCGCCCAGCGCCAGAACGCGGCCATCGCGCAGCGCCACAGCCTCCGTGAAGCCCGCATGAAGGCCACGGAAGATGCGCCCCCCGGCAAGGATCACATCCGCGATCATGACGCGATGCTGTGGCGGAGCGCGCGCATGGTCAAGGCTCGCTCAATCATCGCGCCGGCGCCTGACCAGCATGTCCAGCAGCAGCAGGATCAGCGTCATGCCGATCAGCAGCACGGCGACCGCGGCCATGGCGGGGTCAAGGTTTTCGTTGATGCCGTCCCAGATGCGGCGCGGCAGCGTGAACACGTCGCGGCTGGCGATGAAGAGGACGATGATCAACTCGTCCCAGGAATGGATGAAGGCGAAGATCGCACCCGAGACCACGCCCGGCATGATGCGCGGCAGGATGACCCAGCGCAGCACCTGCGGCAGGGATGCGCCCATGCCGCGTGCGGCTTGTTCGAGGCGCGGATCGAAGCTGGCGAGTGCGGCCGAGACGGTGATGACGACATAGGGGATGCCGGTGACGCCGTGCGCGATGACGACGCCCAGGAAACGGTCCAGCAAATCCCACCAGCCGAAATAGCGGTAGAGGCCTATGGCATAGACGATGCTGGGCACGATGAGTGGCAACAGCATCAGCGCCGAGAGAATTTGCGTGCTGCGACGGTCCAGGCGCCAGGCGGCGACGGCGAAGAGCGTGCCGGCGACGACCGAGAGCACGGTCGCGGCCAGCGCGATCCAGAAGGATTGCAGGATGGAGCCGAGCCATTCCGGCGAGGCGAAGACGGTCGCGTAATGGCGCAGAGAGAGGCCGTGATGCGGCAGCGAGAGGAAGCGCTGATCAGTCAGCGAGACTGGAATCACGATCAGGATCGGCAGCACCAGATAGGCCGCCGTGCCCCAGGAGAGCGTGCGCGCGAACCAGCCGGGCTTGTAGCCGCCCATCATCGCGCCCCCCCGAAGAGCCTGCGCAGATTCACCACGCGCGAGAATACCGCCAGCGTGACCAGGATCGTCACCACCAGCAATGTCGCCATCATGGTGCCAAGCCCCCAGCGGATGAGATCCAGGATCTGCAGGCTGATCCATTCGGCGACCATCAGCGTGCGCCCGCCGCCCAGGATCGCGGGTGTGACGTAGAAGCCCAGCGAGAAAATGAAGACCAGCACGCCGGCGGCCACCAGGCCGGGGGCGGAGAGCGGGAAGAAAATGCGCGTGAAGACCTGGATGCGCGAGGCCCCCATGCCGCGCGCGGCGGCGAGCAGGCGCGGGTCGATCTCGCGCATCGAGGCCAGCATGGGCAGCACCGCATATGGCACCATGTAGTGCACCATGCCCACGATGATGCCGAACTCGTTCCACACCAAGGCGAGGGGTTCGGCGATGACGCCGGCCTCCATCAACGTCTGGTTGATGAGGCCCTGGCGGCGCAGCAGCGTGACCCAGGCGAAGGCGCGCACGAGGACCGAGATCCACAATGGCACCAGCACGCAAAGCAGCCACCAGCGGCGGGCGCTTTCGCTGGCGAGCGTGATGGCATAGGCCAGCGCATAGCCCAGGAACAACGCGATGGCTGTGGTGATGATGCAGATGCGCGCGGTGGTCAGCAGCACGCGCTGCACAGAGAGGTTGGTCGCGATGCGTTCGTAATTGCCGAAGCCAGGCTCGGGCTCCATGAAGGAGATGGCGAGCACCTGCATGATCGGAACGATGTAGAACACGCTCAGCAGCAGGAAGGCGGGCAGCAGCAGCGCCCACCAGCCGGCGTCACGGCGCATCGGCGTCATCCTGCACGATGGTGGCGGCGTCGGCGGCGAAGGCTATGCGAAGTAGCAGCCCTTCGGCGGGCGCGACCGGCGCGCGCCAGGATGGCAAATGCACGCGCAGCGCGCCGAGCGCGGTGTCCACGACCAGCGCATAGCCGGCGCCCAGATAGGACCAGCTGGCGATGCGGCCATCGAGCGCGTTATCGCCCTCCGCGATCGCGATCTTTTCGGGACGCAGGGAGAGCAGCACATCGCCGCTGGTTGCGTCATGCTGGCGCAGCGTGACGCCGCCGGCATGCACCAGGCCGGGTTCGGCGTGGCCGCGGATGAAGTTCGATTTGCCCAGAAAATCCGCCACAAAGCGCGTGCGCGGCCGTTCGTAGAGTTCCGCCGGCGCGCCCACCTGCTGCAACCTGCCGTGGTTCAGGATGGCGACCGTGTCGGAGAGCGAGAGCGCCTCATCCTGGTCATGCGTGACGTTGATAAAGGTGCGGCCGACGCGACGGTGCAGCGCGCGCAGTTCATCCTGCAATTCGGCGCGCAGTTTCTTGTCCAGGGCGGAGAGCGGTTCGTCCAGCAGCAGAAGCGCCGGGTCGAAGACCAGCGCGCGGGCCAGCGCCACGCGTTGCTGTTGCCCGCCGGAGAGTTGCTTGGGCAGGCGGTCCGCGAAGCCCGTCAGCTGCACCAGGTCCAGCGCGCCGCTCACCTTCTCATCCCGCGCGGCCTTGGCCATTCCGCGCACCCGCAGCGGAAAGGCGATATTCTCCGCCACCGTCATGTGCGGGAACAGCGCATAGCCCTGGAACACCATGCCGAAATCGCGCCGCTCCGGCGGCAGCGCGGTGATGTCGCGGCCGTCCAGCAGGATGCGGCCCTGTGTCGGTTCGGTGAAGCCCGCGATCATCATCAGGATGGTCGTCTTGCCCGAGCCGGAAGGCCCCAGCAGTGTCAGAAAGGCGCCGCGTTCGACGCGCAATTCCGCATTCTCCACCGCGACGAAACTGCCGTAGCGCTTGGACAGCGCGTTCAGTTCCAGAGCGGTGCTCATGCGCGATAACCCGGCTGCTCGCGGTCGAGTTTTCGGCGCAACGCCTGCCAGGGCAGCCAGCCCTTGTTGACGCCTGTGGTGAATTGCCGGCTGGCATGTTCCACCACGCCCAGCGGCGGCAGCGACAAGGCCACGCCGGTGGATTGCGCGGTGATCTGGATGCGGCATGCCGTTTCCAGATAGTACATCCAGTAGAAGGCCTCCGCGACCGTGCGGCCCACGGTCAGCAAGCCGTGATGGCGCAGGATCATGCAGGGCTTGTCGCCCATATGGTCCACCAGGCGTTCGCGTTCCGACAGGTTGTCGTCATCAGCGATGCCTTCGTAATCATGCATCGCGACGCGGCCGTGGAATTCGGTGCTGATCTGGTTCAAGGGCAGCAGCCCGCCGGTTTGCGCAGCCACCGCCATGCCGGCCAGCGTGTGTGTGTGCATCACGCAATGCGCGTCATCGCGGCCGCGATGCAAAGCGGAATGGATCACGAAGCCCGCGGGGTTCACCGGCCAGGCGGTGGGCTGCACAGGCTCGCCATCCGCATCCACCACCACCAGGGAAGATGCGGTGATCTCCTCGAACAGCATGCCGTAGGGGTTGACCAGGAAGCGGTGGCCCGGCCCCGGCACGCGCACGGACAGGTGCGTGAAGATCAGATCCGTCATCCCGAAATGCGCAATCAGCCGGTAGGCGGCGGCCAGGTCCTCACGCAGTTCCTGTTCGGTCGGGATGTGGTTTGGATCGGGCGGGACGGGCGGTTTCAATAGCCGTGCTCCGGGTCGTAGAGCGGCGCGGGCGTGCCGCCGGATTCCAGCACAGCGATCTGCTGCGCCACGAAGGCCGCGCGCTCGCGCCGCGATGGCAGGCTTGCGACATGCGGCGTTACGGTCAAGTTGGGGTGCCTCCAGGCTCGGCTGTCGGCCGGCAGGGGTTCGGGGTCGAAGACATCCAGCACGGCCTGCGACAACTGGCCGGAATCCAGTGCCGCCAGAATGTCCGGCAATTCCTGGTGCCAGCCGCGCGCGGCATTGATCAGCATCGCGCCGCGCGGCAACTGCGCCAGCAGCGGCGCGCTCAGGATGCGCCGCGTCGCGGCCGTCGCGGGCAGCAGGCAGATCAGCATGTCGGTCTGTGTCAGCATCTCGGCCAGGCCGTCATTGCCGTGGAATTCAGCGATGCCCGGCATGCCCTTCGCGGCGCGCGACCAGCCCATCACCGGAAAGCCCATCGCGCGCAGAACCTGCGCGACGCGCGCACCCATCACGCCCAGGCCCATGATGCCCACGCGGATATCCGGTGCCGAAGGGTGCTCGAAATCCTCCCAGGCGGCACGCGCCTGTTGCAGCGCCATGCGCCGCCCGCCGCGGATCAGATGCAGCGCCGCCCAGCCGACATATTCGGCCATGCGTTGCGCGGCACCCGCCGGCGTCATGCGCACCAGCGGTATGTGGCGCGGCCAATCCGGATCGCGCGTGATGCCATCCACGCCCGCACCAGCGCCGAAGATGCAGCGAAGGCTGGGCATGGTTGCCAGCCGCCCTGGTTCGGGGTCCCACACCAGGGCGTAGTCCGCGTCGCGCGCGTCGTCCCAGAACAGGGTGGTCAGGCCTGGCGCGAGTTCCGCGAAATGGCGCTGCCATTCCACGAAGCCCGCCGCCCCGCCGGACTTGATCAGCAGCGTGCTCAACCCGTGATGGTGTCCAGATAGTCCTGGTTCACCTGGGCATAGTTGCGGCCCCACCAGACACCGTCGATGGGCACCTGCTGCGCGGCATTGGCGGGCTCGGTCGGGTTCACCGCGCGGAATTCGGTGGGCACCTTCGCGGCCGCGCGCGGGTTGGTCGGGCCATTGCCCAGCATCTGCAACAGGCCCACCTGCGCATCCTCATTGGCGAGCATGCTGGCCAGCAGGCGCTGCACCATCTCGCCACCCGGGGCGCCGCGCGGGATGACGAAAATGCCCGGCTGCAGCAGCGCCTGGTTCCAGATGAAGCGAATGCGGCCATTGGTCTCACGCTGCAGCACATTGGCGCGGGTGTGCCAGATCTGGCCCATCACCGCCTCACCGGTGCGCAGGAACTGCTCGCTCTCGGCGCCGGAATTCCAGAACACGCAGTTGCGGCGGATTTCGCCCACGCGACGGATCGCCGCGCGCACATCCAGCGGATAGGTGTTCTGGATGGTGCGGCCCATCGACATGCTCGCGGCCTCCAGCGCGCCCACTGCGTCACGCCGCAGCAGCCGCTGCCCCGGAAAGCGGCGCAGATCCCAGAAATCCGCCCAGGAGGTGGGCGGTCCATTGGGGAAGCGCGCGCTGTCATAGGCCAGCACGGAGCTGAAGGAATAGGGCGCCGCGCCGTGTTCCATCGCGAAGACAGGACCCGTCACATTGGCCCGATCGACGATGGAGTAATTGATGGGTGCCAGCATGTTCTGCCCGCCCAGAAGCACCGCCGTGGTGGCCGAACTGTCGCAGATATCCCAGGTGACACGGCCGCTTTCGACCATGCTGCGAATACGCCCGGCGGAGGGCCCGGTGCTGTCCTGCGTAACGCGCCAGCCGGCATTGGCGGTGGCGAAAGGTTCGCCATAGAACTGGCCGAAAGCCTGGTTGGCGATGCCGCCCCAGTTCACCATGACCAGGCTGCGCGGCGCTTGCGCCAGGGCCGGTGCTGCGCCCAAAGCGGCCAGGCCCGCGATCAGCGTGCGGCGGTCGATCTCGCCTGCGCGCAATCGGCGCAGCGCCAGTTCGACGCAATCCTGGTGGAAGCTTTGTGCCATTCCATCTCTCCCGATGCTGTGGCGGGCCTTGCAAGAAGCACGCCAGAGGGGAAAGCTTCCACGCCAACACGCTGCTTGGGAAGCCCCGAATGCCGACAGAGATCTTCGCGCCTGGTTTCAAATCGCGCCCCTGGTGGTGGGAAGCCGCCGAACCGCCAGACCGCGACACCGCCCTGCCGCGGCAGACGCGCGTGGCCGTGGTGGGCGGCGGCTATGCGGGGCTGTCGGCAGCACTCACGCTGCGGCGCCTCGGCCACGAGGTCGTGGTGCTGGATGCGGAGCGCATCGGTTGGGGCGCATCATCGCGCAATGGCGGCATGGTCTCGGGCGGGCTGAAGGTGGCGCGCGGGCCGCTGACACAACGCTATGGAGAGGCGCGCGCTAAGGAGATCATGGCCGCCTGCGGCGGCAGTTTTCCCTTTATCGAGGAGACCATCGCGCGCGAAGGCATCGACTGCGACTACAAGCGCGTCGGCCGCTTTGTCGGCGCCTGGACGCCCAAGCATTATCGCGCGCTGGAAGCCGGTGCCGCGCGCATTGCCGAGATGTCAGGGCTGCCCACCACGATGATCCCCCGTGCACGCCAGCGCGAATTCATCGGCACCGACCACTACTATGGCGGCATGCACGCCGAGGCCACGGGCAGTCTGCACCCCGGCAAATACGCGCGCGGCCTGGCCGCTGCGGCTGAGCGAGCCGGTGCCATGCTGGTCGATGGCGTGCGTGTCCAGCGCATCGAAAAGAAGCAAGGTTTCGTCATCCACACCGACCAGGGCGAAATCCACGCCGAACAGGTGCTGACCGCGACCAACGGTTATTCGCTCGACAAGCGCGGCACCGCCAATCCGTGGTTCGCGCGGCGCATGGTGCCGCTGGCCAGCTACATCATCGCGACCGAGGAACTCGACCCCGCGCTGATCGAAAAGCTGTTCCCACAGCAGCGCATGATGTCCGACACCAAGCTGGTGCTGAACTATTTTCGCCCCTCGCCCGATGGCAAGCGCGTGCTGTGGGGCGGGCGCGCCTCCTTCGCGCAGGAGACGCCCGAACAGGCGGCACCGCGCCTGTACCAGACCATGTGCGATGTCTTTCCCGAACTGCGCGGCGTGAAGCTCACCCATGCCTGGAACGGCAATGTGGCCTTCACCTTCGATTATCTTCCGCATATCGGCCGCCAGGAGGATATCTTCTACGCCGGCGGCTGCCAGGGCAGCGGGGTCGCTATGGCCACCTGGCTCGGCCACAATGTGGCGCTGAAAATGGCCGGTGCGGCAAATGCGCCCTTCGCACTGGACGACCTGCCCTTCCCCACCCGTCCCTTCTACAACGGCGCGCCCTGGTTCCTGCCGATCGTGGGCAACTGGTATCGGCTGAAGGACCGGCTGGAACGGGCGGCTGCGTGACGCAAGCGTAACTGTGTCGCAAGCCCGCAATGCTGGACTTCCATTACACGGCTTGCGACCTTGATCTGGTTGAGGCATCGCGGACCGTCCAGAATCCGACCGGGAGGAACCCACATGAATCGCCGCGCGCTTCTCGCCGCACCTGTCCTGCTGCCCGCCCTCGCAGTGGCGCAGGGCTTCACGCCGCAGAACCCCGAATGCATCGCGCCCGCAGCTCCTGGCGGCGGCTTCGACCTGACATGCCGCCTGACCACTCGCGTCATGCAGGAACAGAACATCGTTCCGGTGCCGATCCGCACGCAGAACATGCCAGGCGGCATCGGCGCGGTGGCGATCAACCACATCAACGCCCAGCGCCCGCGTGACCCCAATGTGCTGGTGGCCTTCTCGACGGGTTCGTGGCTGAACATGGCGCAGGGCCGCTTCGGCCGCTTCGGCGAGAATGACGTGCGCTGGATCGGCGCGATCGGCGCGGATTACGGCGTGATCGCGGTCAAGGCCGACAGCCCCTTCCGCACGCTGGCTGATCTGATCGCCGCCTTCCGCGCCAATGTTGCGGGCGTGCCGGTGGGTTCCTCCGGCGCCGTCGGCAGCCAGGACTGGACCAAGATCGCGTTGGTCGCGCGCGCCGCCGGCCAGGACCCGCGCCGCATGCGCTATGTCCCGTTCGAGGGCGGAGGTGCTGCGATGGCGGCACTGCTCGGCGGCCATATCCAGGTCTTCCCTGGCGATGCCTCGGAAGTGGGTGGCCAACTGGATGCCGGCCAGATCCGCCTGCTTGCGGTGATGTCCGCCCAGCGCCTGCCCGGCCGCTTCGCCAATATCCCCACCGCGCGCGAACAGGGCGTGGATGTGGAATGGCCTATCGTGCGCGGCTTCTATGGCCCGCCGCAAATGCCTGACGCTGCCTATAACTACTGGGTGGACGCGCTGCGCCGCCTGCAGGCGCACCCCACCTGGCCCGAACAACGCAGCGCCCAGGGCCTGTTCGAGTTCAACATGGTCGGCGAGGAATTCGCAGCCCTGGCGCGGCAACGCGTCGCCGAATACCGCCAGCTGGCGCGCGATGTGGGCATGGTTCAGGTGGCGCAGTGATCGCCGACCGGCTGCTCGGGCTGGCCTTCATCGGCATCGCCTGCGCGGCCGGATTTTCGGCCTGGAACCTGGTGGTGCCCTTCGCGGCAGACCCGCTGGGGCCATCGCCCTTCCCCATCACCATCGCACTGGTGATGGGGCTGTGCGGCGCCATTTTGGTGGTGCAGCCGGTGCATGGTTTTGAACGGCCCGAGCGCTTGGCAGCACCGCCCATGCTGGTGCTGGCGATGGTGCTTTACGCTCTGTCCCTGGTGCCGATCGGCTTCATGCCGGCCACCGCTTTGATGGCGGCAGCCGTCGCCCTGCTGTTCAGCGCGAAACCCGCACAGGCGGCAGTGGTGGGCATCGCCACCGCACTGGTGCTGTGGGGGTTGTTCGACAAGCTGCTGGACCTGCCGTTGCCCAAGGGGATCCTGCCCTTCTGATGGAAACTTTCGCAGCCCTTGGCGGCGGCTTCGCGGTCGCCTTGCAACCACACAACATCGCGCTGGCCTTCATCGGCTGCATCGTGGGCACCGCGATCGGCGTGCTGCCAGGCATCGGGCCGCTGAACGCGATCGCGCTGCTGCTGCCCTTCTGCTTGGCGCTGCGGCTGCCGCCGGAATCGGCGCTGATCCTGCTGGCGGCGGTGTATTACGGCTCCGGCTATGGGGGGCGCATCACGGCGATATTGCTCAACATGCCGGGCGAGCCATCGGCGGTGCTGACCACGCTGGATGGCCACCCGCTGGCCAAGAAGGGGCGCGGTGGCGCGGCACTGGCCATCACCGCCATAGGCAGCTTCATCGGGGCCACGCTGTCGGTCATCGCGATGAGTTTTCTGTCAGTGCCGCTGGCGCGTGTCGCGGTGGCGTTCTCACCGGCCGATTACGTGGCGCTGATCGCCTTCGCGCTGTCGCTGCTGGGGGCGGTCGGCGGGGTCTCCGCGCCCAAGGCCTGGGCGGCGGGGTGCCTGGGCATCATGCTGGCGCTGATCGGTATCGATTCCGGCACCGGGGTGGAACGCTTCACCATGGGCAGTTTTGAACTGCTCGGCGGGATCGACTTCACCATCCTGGCCATCGGCCTGTTTGCCATCGGCGAAATCCTGCTGCTGATCGAGACGCGTCTGCGCGCGCAGGCTGAGGCGCTGCATGGCGGCCAGCGACTGACGTTTTCGGAAGTCATTTTTTGCATCCCCGCGATGCTGCGCGCTTCTTCCATCGGCTTTGTCATCGGCGTGCTGCCGGGCGCGGGTGCTTCGGTGGCCTCGGCTCTCTCATACACCACCGAAAAGCGCCTGAACGAGAGCAACGGCAAATTCGGCCAAGGCGATTTACGCGGCGTGGCGGCCCCCGAAACAGCCGATAACGCGGCGCAGATCGGCAATATGGTGCCGATGCTGTCCTTGGGCATTCCAGGCTCCGGCACCACCGCGGTGCTGCTGGGCGCGCTGCTGATGTACAACATCACGCCCGGGCCCCTGCTGTTCGAACAGCGGCCGGAAGTGGCTTGGGGCCTGATCGCCTCGATGTATATCGGGAACTGCATGCTGCTGCTGCTGAACCTGCCCTTGGTGGGCATCTTCGCGCGGTTGCTGACGGTGCCGGCCTGGGTGCTGTATCCGGGCGTGCTCGCGCTGTCCTTCGCCGGTGTCTATGCGGTTTCGAATTCCGCCTTCGCGCAAGATGGACATCCCGCTGGTGCCGATCATCCTGGGCTTCGTGCTGGGCCGGATGCTCGAGGATAACTTGCGCCGCGCCATGTCGCTCTCGGGCGGCGAGGTCTCGGTGCTGCTGGCCTCGCCTGTGTCGATCATCTTGTGGGTGCTGACGGTGGTGGCGATTGCCTGGCCGTTCCTGAAATTCAGGCGCGCCGCTTCATAGTCAGCCGGCGCGCCTCCTGCTTCACCGCCACTGCCGCGAAGCGCGCCAGCACATCCTCGGGCCAAGGCGCCACCTTGCGCGTGGCCACATCCACGCAAAGATACAGAACTTCATTCATCGACGTGGTCCAGCCCTCGGTATGGTGGAACATGCGGTGCTCGACCATCAGTCGCTTCGCGTCGAAATCCAGCACGCGGCTCTCCGCCCCCAGCGGCTCGGGCTCCAGCATCTCCCGCTGGTAGTCGAGCCAGCTTTCCACCGCGAAGGTCGTCAACCCACGCGCCCGCAATGCCTTGCCGATGTTCAGGAACGGCCACAGCCGATCCGTCTGGTAATCGAAGATCACCAGATAGAAGCCCATGTTCAGATGGTTGTTGCTGTCGCACCACTCGCGCTTCACACGCGCGAGTTCGCCCTTCCAGCGCAGCCAACCATCCACCAGTTCCGGCGTCTCGCCATTCTCGACGAACGGCATGCGTCAGTGGATCTCGTCGGACTTCGCCAGCGCATCCTTGAGCTTCGTGATATCGAAGCCCGGCGCGCGCGCCATGCCCAGGATCACCGCTTCCTTGCGCGTCAGCAGGTCGATCGCCGCGGGCAGCCTCGTCACGCAGTCATGCGGGATCACCACGGCGCCATGGCGGTCGGCATGGATCACCTGGTCATGCTCCACGGCCATGCCATGCACCGTCACCGGCCGTGCCCAATCCACCACATGCACCCAGGAATGGGACGGGTTGATGATGCCGAGCAGCTGGAAGCCCGGCGCCAGCGCATCCAGGTCGCGGAAGGAACCATTGGTCACGCAGCCCTCGGCGCCGAGCCCCTTGTGCACCGCGCTGTTCACCTCGCCCCAGAAGGCGCCGGTTCCGGGCACATCATCCAGGTCCTGCAACACGACGATCGATGGCATGGCGGCCGCGGCCACATATTCGTACCAGCCGATGCGCGCGGCGCGATCAGCCTCCTTCGTGCGGCCCGAAGGGAACGCCGCGCGAATGGTGCCGACCCGCGCCAGCCCGCAGATCGGCTTCATCTCCGGGAAGGCGCATTGGAAGGGGCGCACGGTGAAGCCATGGGTGCGGCGCGTGGGCACCACCACTTCCAGCGCGTTGCAGATAGTGGGCGTGTCCCAGGCCTTCAGCGCGTCCAGATCGGCGGCGGTGAACGGGTATGCGGTCATGGCGTGTCTCCTCGCGCACAGTCTTGCGGCGGATGCGGCCGCGGTCAAACCGGCTGCGTGAAGACTGGGTGACGCGGTTGCCGGGCGCGATGCGCCTCGCTAACGATCTCACATGCGACGCATTGTGATCCTGCTGCTGCTGCTGCTCCTGACCCTGCCGGCCGCCGCCCAGACCGGCCGTTTCGGCTCGGCCGCCGTGTCCAATGTCGGCCCGCCGGAGCTGGCGCTGTTCCCCGGTCTCGCGGCCATCCAGGACCGTCTGGAGGAGCAGGGCTGGATGGTGCGCGGCCAGGCCACCTTCATCCTGCAGGGCCATACCGGCTTCCGCTCGCCCTACCAGGCCGGCGCGTCCATGACGCCGCGGGCGAATGCGCGCAACACCTTCTCGGCCGACCTGGTCCTCGGCCGCCAACTCTGGCGCGGCGCGGAGGTGATCTTCAACCCGGCGCTGTCGCGCGGTTTCGGCCTGTCCAATTCCGTGGGCCTCGCGGCCTTCCCCAACAACGAGGCCTTCCGCCTGGGCAGCACGGAATTCGTGCCCTGGATCCCACGCCTGTTCTTCCGCCAGACCATCGGACTGTCGGGCGACACCATCCCCTCGGATGACGACCCGCTGCGCTTCCACACGCCGCTCCCGCGCGAGCGCGTCACCATCACCATCGGCCGCTTCTCGGCCTGGGACATTTTCGACGACAACCGCTACGCCCATGACGCCCGCACGCAGTTCCTGAACTGGGCGCTGGTGGGCGGCGCCGCCTTCGACTACGCGGCCGATGCACGCGGCTTCACCAATGGCATCGCGGTTGAATGGGAAAACGAACGCTGGGCGGTGCGCGGCGGCTTCTTCCAGGTGGCGGCGCGGGTGAACGGGTTGGGTCTGGACCGCTCGCCGCTGGCCGGTTTCCAAGCGCTGCTTAGCCTGGAGCGCTTCTGGCGCGTGAACGAACGCGCCGGCGCGGTGCGGCTGATCTATGGCGCCTCGCGCACGCGCCAGCAGGGCTGGGATGATCTGATCGCCGGCGCCGCTTTCGAAGGCAATCCTATGCGCCGGCGCCTGAAGCACAATCTGGCCGTCAGCTTTGACCAGGAAATCGGCCCCGATTGGGGCGTCTTCGGTCGCCTCTCATGGAATGACGGCCGCACCCAGAACTGGATGTTCACCGAGCAGGATTTCGCCATCAGCGCCGGCGCCGCGCTGCGCGGCGACCGCTGGAACCGCCCCGGCGACACCATCGGCATCGGCACCAATCTCGGCTTCGCCAGCGCTGGGCGCAGGCGCTTTCTGCAGGCCGGCGGCATCGGCTTCATCGTGGGCGATGGGCGGCTGAATTACCGCCCCGAATGGGTCAGTGAGTTGTATTACGACGCGCGCCTGGCACCGGGGCTGAACATGGCCTTCAACTATCAGTTCGCGGTCAACCCGGGCTACAACGCCGATCGTGGTCCGATCCATTTCCTCGCGCTTCGCCTCCGCACCGCTTTCTGAAGCACCTTGGGCCGCAGCCGCGCGCGCTGGCCTTTTTGCCCGCGAACCCCGCTTCGCCGCTATCGAAACGCGCGCCGGCCCGCTGCCCTGGCGGCGCCGCGAGCCCGGTTTTCCGGGCCTGCTGCGCTGCATTTGCGGCCAGATGATCAGCCAGGCGGCCGCCGAATCCATCTGGGCCAGGCTCAACACCATCGAAGGTGCGATGCAGCCTGCGCGCTTCGCGCTGATGGATGATGCGCTGCTCTGCGGCGTGGGCGGCCTGTCGCGCCCCAAGGCCGCGCATGCGCGCAGCGCGGCACAGGCCATCATCGATGGCCGCATCGCGCCCGGGCACATCGCGGCCCTGGATGACGCCGCGGCGCTGGAGGCGATTCGCGCCGTGAAGGGCCTCGGCCCCTGGACGGCCGCGATCTATCTGCTTTTCGCCGAGGACCGCGCCGACATCTTCCCGCCCGGCGATGTCGCACTCGCCGCCGCCGCCGCGCATCTGCTGGAACTTTCAGCGCGCCCCGAACCGCGCGCGCTGGTGGAACTGGCCGGCGCCTGGGCACCGCATCGCTCCATGGCCGCGCGGCTGCTATGGCACCATTGGCGCCACGCCACCGGCCGTGCCGCCGGCGAGGCTTGACCGCGCGCCGCGCGCGCACACAACTGCGCTAATGTTCCCGGCCTCGATCATCGCGACACCCGCGCCGCCCATCCCCGCCGTGCGTGCCTGGGCCGCGCGCTATGCCGGCGCGGCGCCGCTGCTGGATGTGACGCAGGCGGTGCCAGGCTATCCCGCGCATCCCGAACTTCTGGCGCGCATCGGTCGCGCGGCGGGTGACGCCGCCTTCGCAGGCTATGGCGCGATCGAGGGCGATGCCGAGTTGCGCTCCGCCTTCGCCGCCGATGTCGCGGGCTTCTATGGCGCGCCTATCACGCCCGACCAGGTCGCCATCACCGCCGGCTGCAACCTGGCCTTCGCCATGGTGATGGCAACCCTCGCCGGGCCCGGTGCGCGCGTGGGCCTGCCCACGCCCTGGTATTTCAACCACCAGATGACGCTGCTGATGCAGGGCGCGGAGCCCGTGCCCATCCCCTGCCGCGCGGAGGATGGATTCATCCCCGATCCCGCGCGAATCGCGCCGCTTCTGGACGGGCTCTCGACGCTGGTCCTGGTCAGCCCCAACAACCCCACCGGCGCCATCTACCCGCCCGAGACCCTGCACGAGATCGCCGCCCTCTGCCGCGCCCGCGGCGTCTGGCTGGTGCTGGACGAGACCTATCGCGACTTCCTGCCAGGTGCGGCGCCGCATGCGCTGTTCAGCGCGCCGGACTGGCCTGCGCATCTCGTGCATTTGTACAGTTTTTCGAAGGCCTATTGCGTGCCGGGCCACCGGCTGGGCGCGGTGTTGGCCGGAGGGGCCGCGCGCGAGGCGCTGATGAAGGCACTCGACTCATACCAGATCTGCCCCGCCCGGCCGGCGCAGGCGGCGCTGTCTTGGGGCGTGCCGGCGCTGGCCGAATGGCGCGCGGGCAACCGCGCCATCATGGCCGAACGCGCCCAGGCCGCGCGCGCCGCACTGTCACAGGTGCCGGGCTGGCGGCTCGATTCGCTCGGTGCCTATTTCGCTTATCTGCGCGTGCCCGAGGATGGGCCGGATGCGCTGGCGGTGGCGGAAAAGCTGGCCGTGGAACGCGGGCTGCTCTGCCTTCCCGGCCCTTTCTTTGGCCCCGGTCAGGAACGCCATCTGCGGCTGGCCTTCGCCAATGTGGAATTGGCGCGCATCCGCGAGATCCCCACCCGTCTCGCCTGAGCGCGAAACCCGTGCTATATCGCTTTCGTTGCGGGTGTGGTGGAATGGTAGACGCGACGGACTCAAAATCCGTTTCTGGCAACAGAGTGTCGGTTCGAGTCCGACCTCCCGCACCAGCCATCACACAGGAACGTCACCGGCCAGCGTGATACGGTGCATCAGGCGCCGATGCCCGTGGTAATCGTTGATCGGGTAATGCAGGCATGCGCGGTTATCCCACAGCGCCAGGCTGCCCGGCGCCCAGCGGAATCGGCAGGTGAATTCCGGCTTCACGCAATGGAGGAACAGGAAGCCCAGGAGGTCCGCGCTTTCCTCCTCGCTCATGCCCTCGAATCGCGCCGTATGGCCGGCATTCACGTAGAGCCCGAGCCTGCCCGTCTCGGGATGCGTGCGCACCACCGGATGCAGCGATTCATACTGCCTGCGCGCATCATCGCGCGCGCTGTCCTTCAGCCGGTCCTCGCGCGTCTTGGACACATCGGCCTTCGCACTGCTGTTCACCGCGCGCAGCGGCCGCAGCATGGCTTGCATGGCCGGCGACAATGCCTCCCAGGCGGCGCTCAGCGAGGCGAACATGGTGTCCCCGCCAGCCGCCGGAACCTCTCGCCCAAGCAGCATGGTCGCCATGGGCGGGGCATCCAGATAGGCGGTGTCGGTGTGCCAGACGCCGCCGAAATTAACCCGTTCATGCGGCAGCTTCAGCACCTGAATGATTTCCGCAAAGCCCTCGATTCCCTTCACGAAGGGGTATTCGACAGGCTGGCCGAAGCGCCGCGCCACGGCCAGGAACTCGCCGGGCGAGAGATCCTGGTCGCGGAAGAACACCACGCCATGCGCAAGCCAGGCCGCCCTGAGCTCCCGCACCAGCGCCTCGGGCATCTGGCCCGACAGCGTGACGCCGCCGAGTTCGGCGCCCACTGCGCCTGACAATGTCGTGATCTGCATGGCTGTCTCTCCCGCCGCGCAGCGTGGCGCCGCGCAACCCGCGCGGCAAGGCAGTCAGATGTCCGACTCCTGACGTCGCAATTGCGGAATATTAAGCTCCACCCCACACGCAAGCAGGATCATTACGGTCATTCTCCGAAAGCCGTCCTCCGGCGCGCGGGTCCCAAGCCCCGCACCTGGGTTCCACGGCGTTCGGTGGGGGCTATTCCCGGCAAGCTCCCGCCAAACTGGCTGTCTCCCGGCGGCCACGCCCTGATCGCGGTGACGCGATCAGGGCGTTTCTTTTTCCGGCAGCGAAGCTGCCAGTTGTTTTGTGCCCTCAAGCGCCGGGCGGCGTCGCAACGAATCGTGCGACCCGCGGCCTTGGCTACCGCCGCGCAACGGACGCACCAGGCGGCAATGCCTTATGGGCGGCGCCGGCCGCGTCGTGTTCGCCTTCGCTAGAGCATTTTCAAGCGAAGCGGACACGCGTAGCGACTCGGAAAAATGCGGCAAAGCAAAGAGCTAGACCGGTTGAACCGCATATGATTGCTGTGAAACCGGTCTAGCGAACGCGCTAGCTACGCACGGCCGGATTCTCAACTGGCCCGCCAATTCTTTGCGGTTGCTCAGGGCCCCGCGTTCAGCCCCGCCCGCAGCGCCCTGCCCTCCTGGCTCTGCTCATCAATCAGCCCCTCGCGCAGGAACAGGTCGATCAGCACAAGGTTCACGTTGAACTTCACATCCTCCGTCTCGCGCACGCATTCCAGCAGTCGCGCCGCCGGCCACAGCTCGAATCGCTCCACCTCGTCATCATTGGGCCGCGGCACAAAATCTTCGGGCAGGTCGATGTCGTAGACATGCAGCACATCCCGCCGCAGCCCTTCCGCGTTGGTCAGGATGTAGCTGATGCGCCCGGTTCGTCTGGCGCAGGCGGCCAGTTCCGGCGCCATGCCCGCCTCCTCATCGGCCTCCTTCACCAGGCATTCCAGCGCCGAGAGCCCCGCTGGCATCCCGCCCGCGACGATATTGTCCAACTGCCCGGGTGCGACCTTCTTGTCCCGCGCGCGCACGCCGACCCACACGTGCAGCCCATCGGCGCGGCGCACCAACCCGTTCAGATGCACCCCTTGCCCGATCACGCCGAAGCACGGGATGGCGCCACGATCCAGGGTGGCGAGGACCGGCCCCTCAGCCTCCGGCCGGACATCGAACATCTCGCCGCGAATGCGCAGAAAGCCCCGATCGGCCAGATGGCCGGCCAGGCGTTGCAGCGCGATGCCGGCCTGCGCGGCCCCGCGCAGCCGCCCTGCCAGCGACACACCGCGCCCGTCGAAATGCACATCGCGCGGGAAGAAGGTCAGCGCCTGGACCACCTCGGGCATGATCCAGCCGACATGTTCGCCTTGGATACCGAAGGGCAGCCGTGGCGCGGGGCTGGGGGTGTTGTTGCAGGCCTGGAGGTGGCGAGAGAGGTCGAGCATGGCGCGCTTATCGGGCGCACGCGAGCCGCATTCAATCCCGGCGGTCCGGCAGGATGCTGAGGGTCTGCGGCGCGGGCTGCGAGGCGCCGGGCGCGGGGGCGGATGCTGGCACCGGCGTCAGCGTCAGCCAGGTTGCCAGCAGCGAGGGCCATAGGGCGGTTCCGGTCATCATTCGCCTCCGTGTCGTGAGGCATAGAAACAGCCGCATGTGGCGCGTCTGTGGCGGTGTTGTGTCGGAAGGTTACCCGCCGCGCGCGCCTGTGGCGGCCAGGATGGGCAGCCAGCGCGCCTGTTCGGCGGCCAGGAAGGCGGCATGGTCGCCGGCCAAAGCCTGCAGCCCGGCGGCCGTGTAGCGCTGCCGCACATCGGCTTCGGCCAGCACCGTCGCCACCGCTGTGCGCAGCCGCGCGGCGAAGGGCGCGGCCAGCCCCGCCGGGCCGTACATCGCCTGCCAGGATGAGGCGTCATAGCCGGGCAGTGACGCACCCAGCACTGGCAGCGCCGGCAGCATGGCCGAGGGCGCGGCCGAGGTGACGGCCAAGGCGCGCACCCGCTGGTCTGCGGCAAGCGGCGCGATCAAGGTCTGGCTGTCGAGCATGAAATCCACGCGGCCGGCGACCAGGTCCGTCACCGCGGCCGGCGTGCCGCGATAGGTGATGACCTCGAACTCAACGCTGCCCAGTTTCTTCAGCAATTCGCCCGCCAGATGCGAGGCGGCGCCGATGCCCGTGGTGGCGAAGCGAGCCTGACCGGGACGGCCGCGCAGCCAGGCCAGGAAGCCCGGCACATCCTGCGCCGGTACGCCCGGATGCACCGCCAGCACGAAGGGCTGCTGGCCCAGGAGGGCGGTGGGCGTGAAGTCGCGCACCGGGTCGATGCCGGCATCGGGGTAGAGTGCTGGAATCACGGCATGCGCCGCACCGGTGACCATCAGCGTCTGGCCATCCGGGGCGGCGCGCGCCACCGTCCGCGCGCCGATCACGCTGCCCGCGCCCGGCTGGTTCTCGATCACCAGCGAGGCACCGAGTTCACGGCCAAGCGGCTCGGCGATGATGCGCGCAACGACATCGATGATGCCGCCGGCCGCGAAGGGGACGACCACGCGAATGGGGCGCGCCTGCGCGAGCGCAGGCGTGGCCAGCAACAATGGCAGGGCGCGGCGGTTGATCATTCGGGGCGGATGCCAGCACGCTGGATCACCGCCGCATAGCGCGCCGCGTCATCGCGCAGCAGCCGCGCCGCATCGGCAGGCGTGCCGCCACCCGGGATGAACCCGGCATCGATCACCCGCCTCCGCAGCCCAGGCTCCGCCAATATGCGATTCACGCCCTGGTTGATGCGCGCCACTATCGGCTCATGCGTGCCGGGCGGTGCGATCACCATGTACCAGACATTGGCGTTGAAGCCCGGAAAGCCGCTTTCGGCCACGCTCGGGATATCGGGCAGCCATTCAACGCGCTCGGGCATGGTGGTGGCGATGGCGCGCACGCGCCCGGCGCGGATATGCGGCAGATAGGTGGGCAGTGTATCGAAGGCGATATCGATGCGCCCGGCCAGGATCTCGTTCACCGCCTGGCCGGTGCCGCGGAAGGGAATATGCGCCATGCGCAGCCCGGCCTCGAAGGAAAGCGTTTCCGCCGCCAGATGCTGCTGTGTCATCACCCCCGATGACGAATAATTCAACACCCCCGGATTGGCCCGCGCATGCGCCAGGAACCCCTGGAAATCCCGCACCGGTGAGGAGGCTGGCACCACGCCCACCAGCGGCACCGTGCCGGCCAGCGCCACCGGCAACTGGTCGCGGATGATGTCGAAGGGCGGCGGGTTCATCGCCGGCGGCACCACGGCGGAAGCACTCACCGTCGTCATCAGCAACGTGTAGCCATCGGGACGCGCGCGTGAGACCAGGCCCGCGGCCAGTGTGCCCGAAGCGCCGGGCCGGTTTTCCATCGCGATCGGCTGGCCCAGCTCCTCCTGCAATTGCGGCTGGATAGCGCGGGCGATGATGTCGGTGCCGCCACCAGGCGCGAAGCCGATCAGCATGGAGATGGGCCGCGAGGGCCAGCTCTGCGCCGCCGCCGGCAAGGCCAAGGCGGGTGCGGCCAGAATGGCGCGACGATACAGCATGACGTGATCTCCGGGTATTTTGCGCAAACTCTGCGGCGCAATCCCGGGGGCGTCCAGATACTTGCCCCCATGCCGCCGCAATCCCAGCTATGATGCAGCCCTCGGAGGCCCCCATGCGTCCCGCACTCCTGCTCGCTCCCCTCGCCTTTCTGGCGGCCTGCGCCCCAGTGATCCCCGGCGGGCCCAGCATCGTCGCGCTGCCTCAGGGCGGCACTGATTTCGGCCTGTTCCAGCAGCAGGACTTCAGCTGCCGGCAGCAGGCCTCGGCCAGCATCGGCTTCAACCAGCCGGGTGTGGCGGGCGCACAGGCTGGCGCGGCCAGCGCGGCTCTGTCGACCGCGGCGGGGGCCGGCATTGGCGCGCTGCTGGGCGCGGCATCGGGCAATGCGGGCGCGGGGGCGGCGATCGGCGCGGGTGTGGGCGCGCTGACCGGCACCAGCATCGCGAACCAGCAGGCGCAGGCGACCAGCTGGGGCCTGCAGCAAGCCTATGACACGACCTATGCGCAATGCATGGCCGCCGCCGGGCATGTGATCCAGTCGCCACCGCAGGTGGTCGTGGCACCCGGTCCCTACTACGCACCGCCCGCCTTCTGGGGGCCGAGCGTGGGGTTGTATGTCGGGCCGCGCTGGGGCTGGGGGCGGCCTTATTATGGGCCGCGCTACCGCCGCTGGTAGGTCAGCGCGCCTCGCAGCGCAGCAGCAGCATGTTCTCGCCCGCGCTTTCGGCGTGGAGCATCACTGCCATGGGCGCATTGCGCCACAAGGGCGGCGCGCATTGCACCAGGTGGCGTTCGCCCGGCTGCATCCGACGGTCCGGCAGCAACGCCTGCGCCGTGGCGCTGGCGGCAGCGCCTAGCAACAGGCCCAGCGCCAGGCCGCGCATCAACGCCCTTGCCAGCGCGCGGGGCGGCGCTCCAGGAAGCTCTTCACCCCTTCGGCGAAATCGGCGCTGCCGAAGCACATGGTCACCAGGTCATCGCCATGGGTGGCGCGCGCGGCGGCCGTCAGGCGGCGCAGCGCCTGCTTGGTGGCGCGCAACGTCAGTGGGGCGTGGGCGGCGACGGTTGCGGCCAGTTCGGCGGCGCGCGACTGCAAGGCCGCATGGTCCGGCAAGATCTCGCAGAGCAGGCCAGCCGCCTGCATCTCGGGCGCTTCCATCAGGCGGGCGGTGAAGATCAGGTCGGTCACGCGCGCGGGGCCGATCAGCGCCATCAGCCGTGCATGGTTCACCATGGACAGCGTGTTGCCCAGCGTCTTGGCGATGGGGAAGCCGAAGCGGGCATTGGCCGAGCCAATCCGCAGGTCGCACACCGCCGCGATAGCGGCACCACCACCCGTGCAGGCGCCGGAAATCGCCGCGATGGTCGGCTTCTGGCAATCCTCGATGGTGGTCAGGATGCGATCGATTTTGGCTTCGTAGCCGAGCGCGTCCTCGGGGGTCGAAAAATTCACGAATTGCGAGATGTCGGTGCCCGCCGCGAAGGCCTTTTCGCCAGCGCCGGTGATGACGATGGCGCGCACACCGGCGTCGTCATTCGCGGCCCGGCAGATGCCGGCCAGCCCCTCATACATCGCGAAGGTCAGCGCGTTGCGCGCCTGCGGCCGGTTGAAGGTGACGAAGGCGATGCCATCGCGATTCTCGTGCAGGAGTTCCATGGCGGCAGTCTTGCCGAGGCGCGGCTGCGGTGGAAGATGGCCAGATGAAGATCACCCGCATCCGCCAGGCCGTGGCGCCCATCAGCAGCGCCATCGCCAATGCCTATATCGATTTCTCGAAGATGACGGCGAGCGTCGTCGCCGTGACCGTGGAAGGCGATGGCCGTTCCGCCACCGGCTTCGGCTTCAATTCGAACGGCAGGTATGCCCAGGAAGGGTTGCTTCGCGAACGCTTCATCCCGCGCCTCGAAGGCGGCGAAGTGTCGGAACTGCCCGATGGCGGATTCGACCCCGCAACCGCCTGGGCGGCGATGATGAAGAACGAGAAGCCCGGTGGCCACGGTGAGCGCAGCGTCGCCGTCGGCGTGCTGGACATGGCGCTATGGGATGCCTGCGCGAAGCTCGCGAACAAGCCACTTTGGCGGCTGCTGGCGGACCGCTTCCATGGCGGCGAGGCCGAACCTTCCACCTGGATTTATGCCGCCGGCGGCTATTACTACCCGGGCAAGGGCGTCGACGAATTGCTCGAGGAAATGCGCCGCTATCTGGGCCTCGGCTATTCCGTCGTGAAGATGAAGATCGGCGGCGCGCCAGGCACACCGCTGAAGGAAGCGCTGCGCGAGGACATCGCGCGCATCGAGGCCGTGCTGGGCCTGCTGGGCGGTGATGGTTCGCGCCTCTGCGTCGATGTGAATGGCCGCTTCGGCCTGCATGCGGCGCTGGCCTATGGCGCTGCGCTGACACCCTATGCCCTGCGCTGGTACGA
>JAPLOK010000243.1 GCA_026400775.1 Alphaproteobacteria bacterium
CCGCCTGGGACATTTCGCCCGAGAGTGCGACGGTGGAAAACCCGCGCTCCGTCAGGCTGCCCGACAGCCGCGCCACTTCCGCGCGCGTGCCGGCAAACACCATCGCCAAGGTGGGGTCCAGCAGGCGCAGCGCGTTGACCACCGCGCGTTCCATGTCTTGCGGTGCCACCAGCGTCGCCTGGTGAGCGATGTCGCCATGCTGTTCGCCGCCGGTGGAGACCGCCAGCCGCAGCGCATCCTTCTGGTAGCGCCGCGCCATCTCGGCGATCGGTTTGGGCACGGTGGCGCTGAACATCAGCGTGCGGCGGGTCGGCGGCGCTGCGTCCAGGATGGCTTCCAGCTCCTCGCGGAAGCCCATGTCCAGCATCTCGTCCGCCTCATCCAGCACCACGGCCTTCAGCGCCGAAAGCTCCAGATTGCCGCGATCGATATGGTCGCGCAGGCGGCCGGGCGTGCCGACAACAATATGTGTGCCGCGCATCAGCATGCGGCGTTCGGCGACCGGGTCCATGCCGCCCACGCAGGTGGTGATCTGCCCGCGCGCCTCGGCGTAGAGCCACTTCAATTCGGTGGCGACCTGCAGCGCCAATTCCCGGGTGGGCGCGATGACGAGTGCCAGCGGTAGGCCGGGCGCCCCCAGCCATTCCGCGCCATCCAGCAGGTCCTGCGCCAGGCCCAGGCCGAAGGCGACGGTCTTGCCGGAGCCGGTCTTGGCGGACACCAGCAGGTCCATGCCGGGCGGTGCCTCCAGCACCGCGGCCTGGACCGGGGTGGGTTGGGCATAGTCGCGCGCGGCGAGCGCGTCACGCAGGGGCTTGGGAAGATTGGCGAACATCGCGCGCGTCATGCGCGCTTTCGAGGCGGCGCGCCAGCGGGGAAGGCGTGACAGCCTGTTCACGCGGCATAATTTCGGTCGTTTTCGCGATTCAGGCGCGATTTTTTCGCCGATCGCTGGTTTCCGCCGGGCCCGATGCGGCCTAGCAGACGCTCCTATCGGTTCCGGGAAGGCTGGTTACAATCCATGGAAGATGTGTGGTGGCTGTCGCTGCTGGCGGTGGCGATGGGCGTGACTGGCTTGGTCTCGGGGCTGTTGGCGGGGTTGTTCGGCGTGGGCGGCGGCATCGTGATCGTGCCGCTGCTGTTCTATATCCTGCCCTGGTTCGGCGTGCCGGATGATCTGCACATGAAGGTGGCGGTGGCCACCTCGCTTGCCACCATCATTCCCACTTCCATCGTTTCAGCGCGCAAGCATCTGGCCACCGGCGCGATGGATGTACCCCTGCTGAAAAGCCTGGTGCCGTCCATGCTGGTGGGCGTGCTGATCGGCACGGCGCTGGCCATCATCACGAGGGGCCCGGGGCTGACCTTCGTTTTCGCCACCGTGGCGCTGCTGGTGGCGCTGAACATGGGGCTGACGGGCGTAGATTTCCGCCTGCGGGAGCGCATGCCCGGCGGGGCCGCGCGCCAGGGCATCGGCGGGGGCATCGGCATGGTCAGCGCCATGATGGGCATTGGCGGCGGCACGGTGGGCCTGCCGGTGCTGGCCGCCTTCGGCACGCCGATGCGCGGTGCGGTGGCCACCGCATCGGCCTTTGGGCTGGTGATCGCGGTGCCTGCCACGATGATTCTTGTCGTGGCGGGGTTGGACGCCGAGGGTCGGCCGCCGCTGTCATTGGGCTGGGTGAACCTGGTGGGGTTCGCGCTGATCGTGCCCGGTTCGATCAGCGCCACACCCTGGGGGGTGAAGCTGGCGCACAGCATTCCGCCGCTGCTGCTGAAGCGCGCCTTCGCGGTGTTCCTGGTGGTGACCAGTGTGCGGATGTTCTGGTCGTTGTTCGGGTAGCGGGCGGCGCGGGCCGCGGCTTCAATCCCGCTTGCGGCGGAACGCCTCCAGGCTGACCACCTGCGGCTTCGGCGCGTCTTCCGGCGCGGGCGTGGGCGCGGCTTCTGGCGGCGGCGCCTCTGCTGCGGGTTCGGGGGTGTCGTCCATCTCCGCCTCGAAGCGCAGGCCGAAGCGCACATGCGGATCATGGAAGGCGGTCAGCGCCGCCAGCGGCACTTCCAGCTTGGCCGGCACACCGCCGAAGGACAGCCCGACCGTGAAACGCTGCGCCGCGCGGTCCACCGCCAGGTCCCAGAAGCGGTGCTGCAGGATGATGGTGATCTCGCGCGGGTAGCGCGCGCGCAGATGTGCCGGGATGTTCACGCCCGGATGGTCGGTGCGGAAGCTGATGTAGAAATGATGCTCGCCGGGCAGGCCCTCGCGGCCCACATGCTCCAGCGCATCGGCCACGACGGCGCGCAGCGCGTTTTCCGTCCAGCGTTCATAGGGCAGCAGGCTGTCGGGCAGGGCATCGCTCATGGCACGGCAGGATACGCGGCCAGGGCCCCGGCCGAAAGCCCGGCCATGCGCCCCAGCACGGTGGCCGTCAGCAACCCATTGCCGGAGAGGTAACCGCGCGCCTCATGCCCCGACACGCCGCGCGCGGCACCGCCGGCCGCGAACAGGTTCGGCAGCAGCCCACCGCCGGCGCGCCGCACGCGCGCGTTGGCGTCGATCTCCAGCCCGCCCTGGGTGTGGAACAGCGCGCCGGTCACGCGCACGGCGCGATAGGGTGGCACCAGCGCCGCACCCCAGACGCGGCCGAAAGGGCAGGGCGCCTGGGCCAGCGCCTGGGCCAGCGCATCGGCGGGCAGGCCGGTGGCCGCAGCCAAAGCCGGAAGATCAGGCGCCGCGAGCACCGCGCCCATGGCTTCGGCCTGGCGGAAATCCTCGAATTGGCGGGCGATGCTGGCGATGCGCTCGTCGAAGATGTCCCAGGCGATGCCGCCCGGCTGCGCCAGCACGCTGCCGGCGGCTTCCGAATAGCCCTGGGTCTCGTTCCAGAAGCGCTCGCCGCGCGCATTCACCTGCACGCCGCCTTCCATGATGACCGCCCAGGAGACCAGGATTCCCGCCGGATGCGCTACCGACCCATGCCCCTGGTGGCCCGCCAGATCGGCCGTGGCCGCGCCCAGCGCCTGGCCCCACAGCAGCGCATCGCCCTGGTTGCCGGTGTGGCCGAAATAGATCGCGTCCGCCAGTTCGGGGATATGCCGCGCCACCAGCGCCGGATTGCCGCCATAGCCGGAACAGGCCAGCACCAGCGCATCGCAGCCCACCGCCTCTGCGCTGCCATCGGGGCGGGTATAGCCCACGCCATGCACGCGCCCATCGGCATCGGCGAAGAGCGTGTCGGCATGCGCTTCTGTCAGGATCAGCCCGCCGGCGTTCTCATGCGCGGCGCGCAGCCGGTCCATCAATTCGACGCCGGCGCGGCTGGGCAGGCCATGCATGCGGCGGCGCGCATGGCCCGGATAGTCGAAATCATCGACCAGCGTGAAGTTCAGCCCATGCGCATCGGCCAGCCAATGCAGCGTGGGTGCGGCCTGTTCGGCCACCAGCGCCACCTGCGCGGTGTCGGCCTGGCCATGCGCCTTGCACTGGATATCAGCGCCGAACAGCGAGGGCTCATCGGTGATGCCCGCAGCCCGCTGCCAGCGCGTCCCGGCAGCCGGGATCAACCCAGCCGAGAGCGCGGTCGATCCACGCGGCAGCGCATCGCGTTCCAGCACCAGTGCTTCTGGCCCCGCGGCCAGCGCGGCGCACAGCCCTGCGGCACCAGCGCCGATCACCACGACCGGCACGTGCTCCGCGAAGGGCCTGGGCGGCAGGAGGCGGTTCAGGCTTCGGACCGGATGTTGCGCGTGCGGATCAGGCTGGACCACTTGTCCACCTCGCGCCGAACAAAGGCCTCGGCATCGGCGATGGAGGTGCCTTCCAGCAGGAAGCCCACCTCGGCGGCGCGGGCCTGCACATCCTGCTGGGCCAGTGCCTGCACCGCCACGCGGTTCAGCCGCTGCACCACGGCATCGGGCGTGCGCGCGGGCACCCACCAATTCACCCAGGAATAGGCCTCGAAGCCGGGCGTCACCGTTTCGCTCATCATCGGCAATTCGGCCAGCGCCGGCACGCGGCGCGCGGTGGTGACGGCCAGCGCACGCAGGCCGCCCTGGCGGATCGGGCCCAGCGCGGCGGCCAGATCGGCGAACATCATGTCCACCGTGCCGGCGCGGATATCGGTCAGCGCCGGTGCGGTGCCGCGATATTGCACCTGGCGCAGATTGGCGCCGGAAGCCTGCATGTAGAGTTCGGCCGCCATGTGGTGCGGCGTGCCGTTGCCGGCGGTGGCGATGGTGAAGCGCTCGGGGTTGGCGCGCACCAGCGCATCCCATTCCTGGATGGTGCGGGCGGGGAAATTGTCACGCACCACGAGCGCCAGCGGCGTGGTCGCCAGCCAGGACACGGCGCGGAAATCCTCCACGCGGAACTGCGCGTCGGGGTTCATATAAGGCTGCAGCACATGGGAAATCACGGCCAGGAAGACCGACTGCCCATCGGCCGAGGCTTGCGCCGCGGCGCGCGCGCCGATGGTGCCGCCGGCACCCGCGCGGTTCTCGATCACCATGGGCTGGCCCAACAGCGCCTGCACATGTGGCGCCATGGTGCGCGCCAGGATGTCCGGGCTGCCGCCAGGCGGGAAGCCGTTGATCAGCCGCACCGGGCCGCTGGGCTGCCATTCCTGCGCGGTGCCGGGCAGGGCGACAAGGGCGGGCGCGGCCAGTGCCGCGCGACGGCTGAGACGGATCATCGGAACCCCCGAAAAATTGCGCCAGTGACATGTGCTGGAAATCGGCGGCGCGCAAGGGGTTTTCGGCGTGCCGAAGTCCGGCGCCGCGGGCGGCTGCATGCGGCGTGGGCAGGTTGCGCGCGCCATATCCCTTGCCCTGAGCCGCGCCTCTTTCTATCCATGCGCCAACAGGAAGGACCCACCCCTATGGCCGAGCAGCAGACCAGCTACGAATTCGTCGAAGTCAAATCCCAGGACATCATGGCCGAGCGCCAGCGCATGTGGCAGGGCTTTGGCACCGCGACCAAGTGGTCGATCGGGCTGGCCATCGGCCTGCTGGCGTTCGTCTACCTCATCTGGGGCTGAAGCGCGCGATCGCGGCCTCGTCCCAGCGCAGGCCCAGGCCCGCGTGTTCGGGGATGATGGCGCAGCCATCCGCGAGCTGGATCGTCTCCGCCAGTACGGGTGCCGCCAGGTCCAGATATTCCAGATAGTGCCGCGTGGGCACCACCGGCAGGCATTGCGCGCTGGCCTCGATGAAGATGTGGCTCGACATCGGG
Source organism: Alphaproteobacteria bacterium (assembly GCA_026400775.1). Lineage (GTDB taxonomy): Bacteria > Pseudomonadota > Alphaproteobacteria > Acetobacterales > Acetobacteraceae > Rhodovarius. The sequence continues at coordinate 5,231 of JAPLOK010000243.1, forward strand.
ATGCGATGCGCGGCGGCGATCGCGGCGGCGCGCAGGAAGCCGGTGATGCCGCCCATCTTCATCACATCGGGCATGCACAGCTGCACTGACCGCGCGGCCAGGCTGCGCGCCATGCCGGCTGGGCCCCACCAGTTCTCGCCGCCCTGCACCGGCATGGTCAGTCGCGTGGAGAGCTCCGCCAGGCCTTCGTCATCGGCGACATGCAGCGGCTCTTCCAGCCAGCGCACATCCTGGCGTTGCAGCGCCAGGCCCCGACGCAAGGCTTCCGGCCGGTTCAGGCCCTGGTTGTAATCCACCATGATCTCGACATCGGCGCCCACCGCACCGCGCACGGCGCGCACCGTCTCGATGTCATCCTCCAGCCGGGCGTGGCCGAGCTTGAACTTCACAGCGCGCGCCCCCCAGGCTGCGACTGCAGCACCCGCTTCCTCGGCCAGCATCGCAGGCCCCCAGCCGCGCAGGCTGGCATAGGCCGGCAGCGGCGCCGTGGTGCCGCCCAGCAGGCGTGCCAGCGGCACGCCGGCGGCCACGCCCAGCGCATCCCACATCGCCATGTCCAGCACCGAGAGCGCCATTTCCACCAGCCCCTCCGTGCCCAACAGGCGAAACTGGTTGTGCAGCTCGTCCCACAGAGCCTGCGGCGCGCAGGGGCGGCCGGCGAGGGTCTCGCCGATATTCTTCGCCAGCGCCGCCAGCGGCAGCAGCGCCGCGGGGCTGTAAGCGAAGGCATAGGCGCTGCCGCGCGGCCCCTCTTCAGTCTGCAATTCCGCGATCACCAGTGGCGCGCGGCCGATGCGCCCCAGGCTGTTGCACAAGGGCGGGTCCAGCGGTGCATCCACGGCGCGGATGCGGATGGAACGGATGGTCAGCGGTGGCGCTTGCATGCGCCCACCCTAACCGCCTTCAGCCAACCACCCAACCCATCGCACGGATCGCGACCCAGGCCAGGATCGCGATCACCACGCTGGCGAAGATGCAGCCCGCCAGGCACAGCGCCGCGCCCCATGCGGTGACCTTGCTGTCATGCTCCACGACGCCCAGCGCCATGACGATATTGCCGAAGGCTGGCGGGCCGTTGGTGCCTGGGCCGGGCAGGATCAGCATGAGCGCCGAATACACCGTCAACCAGCCGACAACGCGGTCGCCCATCGGGCTGACGAATGGGCCGGGCCGCGGCTTCACATAGCGCTCGATCCGGCTCAGCCATTTCGATGAACCATCCGACAGCCGCAGCAGATCCGTGCGCTTGATGGATTGCCGCGCGACGAAGCCGGGCAGCTTCGGCACGCGCCGTCCCATGCCCATCTGCACACCCAGGATCAGCATTGGAATGCCGAAAACGCTGGCCATGCCCGGCAGCAATGACGGCAGGCAGAGCAGCAGGATCAGTAGGCCAAAGGCGCGGTCGCCGAAGGCTTCGGACATCTGGCCCAGCGTGATGCGCTCACCGGGGAATTGCGCAGCCACCTCGCGCACGATGCGCGAAATGGGGGCCTGCTCGCCACGGTCGGCGGCGTCGGGGGGAAGGCTGGTGCCATCCATGTGGTTCAGGGACGCTCCGGTCAAATTGGTTACGCAACAACGCGTCGGACATGACCGATAAGTGCCGCCCCGTCCAGCGGCAATTTCGTGTCGCAGCGCAGCCCGATGGACGTGCTGGGTCATTCCGGGCATGTGGCGCGGGCAGGAGAACGCCCATGTCCATCGACCTCGATATCGCACGCCGCGCCACCTTGTTGCCGATCGGCCGCATCGCCGAACGCGCCGGCATTCCACAGGACGCGTTGGAACCCTATGGCAAGCACAAGGCCAAGGTGAGCCTGGATTTCGTAGCCGCCGCGCGCGCCGAACGACCGCGCGGCAAGCTGGTGCTGGTTACCGGCATCAACCCCACACCCGCCGGCGAGGGCAAGACCACCACCACGGTGGGCCTGGGCGATGCGCTGAACCGCATCGGCCAACGCGCCATGATCTGCCTGCGCGAACCGTCGCTCGGCCCCTGCTTCGGCGTGAAGGGGGGTGCTGCCGGCGGCGGCCATGCGCAGATCGGGCCGATGGAGGACATCAATCTCCACTGCACCGGCGATTTCCACGCCATCACCAGCGCGCACAACCTGCTGGCCGCGATGGTCGACAACCACATCTACTGGGGCAATGCGCTGGGGATCGATGCGCGGCGCATCGTCTGGCGCCGCGCGCTGGATATGAATGACCGCGCGCTGCGGGGCATCGTGGGCAGTCTGGGCGGCGTGGCCAACGGTTTCCCGCGTGAGGACGGGTTCGACATCACGGTCGCTTCCGAAGTCATGGCCATCCTGTGCCTGGCCGATGACATGGCCGATCTGCAAGACCGGCTGGGCCGCATCAAGGTGGGCTACACGCGCGACGGCGCGCCGGTGACCGCGCGCGACCTGAAGGCCGATGGCGCCATGGCCGTGCTGCTGAAGGACGCGCTGGCGCCCAACCTGGTGCAGACGCTGGAAGGCTCGCCGGCCATCGTGCATGGCGGGCCGTTCGCCAATATCGCGCATGGCTGCAATTCGGTGATGGCCACGAAGCTTGGCCTGCATCTGTCGGATGTGGTGGTGACGGAAGCGGGTTTCGGCGCGGATCTGGGCGCCGAGAAATTCATGGACATCAAGTGTCGCATCGCCGGCATCGCGCCCGATGCGGTGGTGATCGTGGCGACCGTGCGTGCGTTGAAGATGCATGGCGGTGTGGCGAAATCCGCCCTCGGGCCGGAGGATGTGACGGCGGTGAAGCGTGGCATGGTGAACCTGCAACGCCATGTCGAGAACATCCGCAAATTCGGCATCACGCCGATCGTCGCGCTGAACCACTTCACCGCCGATACCGCGGCCGAACAGCAGGCCGTGCTGGACGCCATGGCCATGATGGGGACCGAGGCCATCCTGTGCCGCCACTGGGCCGATGGCGGCGCGGGCGCCGAGGCGCTGGCGCATGCGGTGATGGCGCGCATCCACGCCGCCGATGCGAAATTCGCGCCGCTTTACAGCGATGCCGTCTCGCTGACCGACAAGATCGGCACCATCGCGCGCGACATCTACCGCGCCGAGAAGGTGGATTTCGCGCCCGCGGCGGCCGAGAAGCTGAAGCGCTTTACAACCATGGGCTACGGCCACCTGCCGGTCTGCATCGCCAAGACGCAGTACAGTTTCAGCTCCGATCCCACGCTGCTCGGCGCGCCCACCGGCCATTCGCTGACCGTGCGTGACGCCAAGCTTTCGGCCGGCGCGGGCTTCGTGGTGGCGATCTGCGGCGAGATCATGACCATGCCCGGCCTGCCGCGCATGCCCGCGGCGGAGAATATCCGCCTCGACGAAGAAGGCCGCATCGACGGGCTGTTCTGAAGCTTGCTACGCTGCGGTGCAGCAACAGGAGCCTGCATGCCTGCACCGCGCAACTTGGTCGAGTTGGAAGCCGATGTCGCGCGTGACCTGGCGCTGACCGCCCATCCGCGCATGCCCTGGCTGGTGCAGAAGACCGTGGGCAGCATGCCCTGCCTGGATGTGCTGGTGATCGGCGGCGGGCAATGCGGCCTGGCGGTGGCGCACGCACTCAAGCGCGACCAGGTGCACAATATCCTGGTGCTGGACCGCGCGGAATATGGCCGTGAAGGGCCATGGACCACCTATGGCCGCATGAAGAATCTGCGCTCCTGGAAGGACCAGACCGGGCCTGATCTGCGCCAGCCCAGCCTGACCTACGAGGCCTGGCACGAGGCCAGCTTCGGCCAGGCGCATTGGGATGCGATGCGCTGGATTCCCAAGGAATCATGGAACGACTACCTGCTGTGGTTCCGCCGTGTGACCGCCATTCCGGTGCGCAATGGCGTGGCCGCCGGCACCATCACCCCCGCCCGCACCGATGATGACCTGCCCGCTTTGCGCATCGAAACGAGCGATGGCCCGATGCATGCGCGCAAGGTGGTGCTGGCCACCGGCCAGGAAGGCGTGGGCGGCTGGTGGATGCCGCCGCACATCGCCGCCCTGCCGCGCGAACACCGCGCGCACACCAATGAGATGATCGACTTCGCCGCGCTGCATGGAAAAACCGTGGCGGTGCTGGGCGCCGGTGCCTCGGCCTTCGACAATGCGGCGGTCGCGCTGGAGGAGGGTGCGGCCGAGGTCCACATCTTCTGCCGCCGCGCCGAGCCGATGATCGTGCAGCCCTATCGCTGGCTGACCTTCGCCGGCTTCCTGCGTCATATCGGCGAGATGCCGAATGAATGGCGCTGGCGCTTCATGGCCCATATCCTCGGCCTGCGCGAGGGCTTCGCACAGGATCATTATGACCGCGTGATGCGCTTCCCGAACCTCCGCTTCCATGTCGGCGTGCCGTGGGAGGATGCGCGCATGCAGGATGGCCGCGTGGTGCTGACCACGCCCCGCGGCGACTTCAGCGCCGATTACTGCATCGCCGGCACCGGCGTGCGGATGGATGCGGCGCTGTGCCCCGAACTTTCGGCCTGCCAAGCCAACATCGCGCAATGGCGCCACCGCTACACGCCGCCCGCCGAGGAAGCCGATGAGCGCCTGGGCCATTTCCCGTATCTGAACGCCGACAGCGCCTTCACCGAACAGCGCCCGGGTGAGACGCCCTGGATCGCGGACATCGACCTCTTCGGCATCGGCACCACCATGTCCTTCGGGCCGGCAGGCAGTTCGATCAACGCCATGGCCATCGCCGCACCCCGCCTGGCCGCGGGTGTCACGCGCGGGCTGTTCGCGGCCGACATGCCGCGGCTCTACGCCGATCTGCGTGCCTATGACCTGGCGCAGGTCACGCTGGATGAGGCGCGCAGCGCTGCGGAGTGATTCAGCGGCTGTTCACCCGAACCTGCCAGCTTTGGCGGATTGGCGCAGGAGCCCCGGCGTGGAGGACCCCTCCATACCCCTTTACAGAGAAGCGGCCATGGTGGATCGCCGCGTGATCGGCTTTCGCGCGCGCGCC
>JAPLOK010000198.1 GCA_026400775.1 Alphaproteobacteria bacterium
CCGATCCGGGTGTGACCAATGTGCGCAACACCGCTTCTCCGCATTGGCGCCGCTGGCTGGGGCCTGGCAGCCGCTGCCTGGTGCCCTTCAACGCCTTCTCCGAGCCTGCACGCGGCGCGGACGGCAAGAGCCGCCCCGCATGGTTCGCGCTGGCCGAGGACGAGCCGCTGGCGGCCTTCGCAGGCATCTGGACGGCAGGCTGGCGCGGCGTGCGAAAGGTGAGGGAAGGCGAGGTCACTGTGGACCTGTTCGCCTTCCTGACGACCGAGCCGAATGCAGAGGTCGCGCGGGTGCATCCCAAGGCGATGCCCGTGATCCTTCGCACCGAGGCCGAGCGGGAGGCGTGGCTATCTGCACCCTGGCCCGAGGCGAAAGCGCTGCAACGGCCGTTGCCCGACGGGGCGTTGGTGGCGGTGGGGCAGGGGATGACCATCGGGCTTGCTGGTCCAGGCCGGATCAGCACAGGGCGAGTGTGACGCTCTCAAGCCGCTCGCCGGCATCACGCGCGGAGCAGCTTCTGGCGTCGGTATTGGAGAGATTGTTGGAGAAGCGTGCGGTCAGTGCCATTAAGTTATTGATTTAGATGGTGACCCCTACGGGAATCGAACCCGTGTTTCAGCCGTGAGAGGGCCGCGTCCTAGACCGCTAGACGAAGGGGCCGATCGAGAGCGGGGCTGATAGCCCCGCCCGCCCCACCGCGCAAGCATCACCCGCCCAGGAACAGCCGCCCGATCTCGGGGTTGGCAGCCAGCGCCGGCCCGGTATCCTCGGCGCGGTTGCGGCCCATCGCCAGCACCACGCCGCGATCGGCGATGGCCAGTGCCGGCCGCGCATTCTGCTCGACCATCAGCACCGCGATGCCGGCCTGCGCGATCTGGCGCACGGTGCGGAAGATCATGTCGCAGAATTTGGGTGACAGGCCGGCGGTGGGTTCGTCCAGCATGATCAGCTTCGGCGCCAGCATCAGCGCGCGGCCCACCGCCAGCATCTGCCGCTGCCCGCCCGACAGCGCGACAGCCGCGGTGCGGCGCTTCTCCTTCAGGTCGGGGAACATGACATAGACGCGCTCAATCCCGCGCGCCGTCTCGGCAGGGCGTACATAGGCGCCCATCGCCAGGTTTTCCTCGATGGAGAGCGAGGCGAAAACATTGCGCTCCTGCGGCACGTAAGCGAGCCCGAGCGCCACCATGCGCTCGGCCGGGCGGTTGGTAATCTCGGCGCCCTCGAAGCGGATGCTGCCCTGGCGCACCCTCACCAGCCCTGCCACCGCCTTCATCGCGGTGGATTTGCCCGCGCCATTGGGGCCAATGATGACCACCACCTGGCCCGCCGCCACCGACAGGTCCACGCCATGCAGGATATCGGCCTCGGCGGCATAGCCACCGGTCACGCCGCGGGCTTCCAGCAGCATCAGGCCACCGCCATGCCGAGATAGGCCTCAGCCACCGCCGGGTCGGCGCGCACCGCCGCCATGCTGCCCGAGGCGATGACCCGCCCTTCGGCCATGCAATGCACCAGCGGGCAGAGCTCGGCCACCAGTTCCAGATCGTGCTCGATCAACAGGAAGCTGATGCCATCGCGTTCGTTCAGCGCGCGGATGGTGGCCGCGATGTCGCGCAGCAAGGTGCGGTTCACGCCAGCCGCAGGCTCATCGAGCAGCACAAGCCTGGCGCCGGACATCAGGGTGCGGCCCAACTCCACCAGCTTCTTCTGCCCGCCCGACAGCGCGGTGCCCGGCGCATCGGCATGGCGGGACAAGTTCAGCCGCTCCAGCACCGCCATGGCCTGCGCGCGCAGGGCCGCTTCCTCACGCGCGATGCGGCCGCGGGCGAACCATGGCGCTGGCAGGCGCTCGCCCGATTGCGGCGGGGCCGCGGCCATCAAGTTTTCCAGCACTGAAAGCCCTGCGAACAACCGCGGGATCTGGAAGGTGCGGGCCAGCCCCGAAGCGTGCAGTGTCCAGGGCGGCTGGCCGGTCACATCGCGGCCGAACAGCCGCACCTGCCCGGCCTCGGGCGTGTGGAAGCCCGCGATGGTGGCGAAGGCTGTGGACTTGCCCGCGCCATTCGGCCCGACCAGGCCGGTGATGCTGCCCGCCGGCACGTGGAATTGCACGCCCGCTAGCGCGGTGAAGCCGCCAAAGCGCTTCACCAGCCCCTGGACGTCGAGCGCGTTCACTCCGCGAGCTGCGCGACCGATTGCAGCCGGCCACCCACCACGCGCCAATGCTCGACACGGCCCTGCGCATCGCCGGTGGCGTTGAACTCGACCGGGCCCGAGGCGCCTTCGTAATTCACCTTGGTGCCGGCCGCGAGCAGCGTGCGGGCGCGGGCGAATTCGCCCGGGCCTACCACTTCGCCGGGCGCATTGGCCACATTGCGCAGCGCGCCGCGGATCGCCGCGCGATCGGCGCTGCCGGCCGACTGGATGGCCAGCGCAAACAGATAGGCCGCGTCATAGGCCTGGGCCACGAAGGCAGCGCCGGGGTCCATCGCCGCATTGGCGCGGCGGAAGGCGGCCTCATAGGCGGCGCGGCGCTCGGGGGTGGCGGCAGAGCCGGGGCCGGTGCCGAACATGCCTTCCAGCTGGCGCGCGCCCACCTGGTCCACGACCGACTGGTCGCGCATGCCATCGGTGCCGATATAGCGCTGGAAGAAGCCGTTCTCGATCGAGTTGCGCAGGATGGTGTTGCCGCCCGAGGCCGGGTAGCCGATCAGCACCAGCGCCTGCGGGTTGTCGCGGCCGGCCAGCGTCTGCAGTTCGGCGCGGTAGGAGGGGCGGTTCTCCTCGAAATTCTGGGCGCCGGTGACGCGGCCGCCGCGGCCCTGGAAGGCGGTGGTGAAGCTGCCCGAGAGGCCCCGGCCATAGTCATTGTTTACCGCCATGATGGCCACGCGCTCGATGCCGGCCTCACGCACCAGGCGGGCCAGCACCTGGCCTTGCAGGCCATCGGGCACGGCGGTGCGGAACACCGTGTCATTGTCGTTGATCTGGCTGACCGCGGGTGCGGTGGCCGAGGGCGAGATGATCGGCACGCCGGCCGGCACGGTCACCGCATTGGCCACCGCGATGGTGATGCCCGAGGCCATGGGGCCGATGATGCCGGCCACGCTCTCGGCCTGCACCAGGCGGGTGGCGGCGGTCACACCGGCCTGCGGGTTGGTCTGATCATCGGCCTCGATCATCTGCAGGCGACGGCCGTTCAGCACGCCGCCGGCGGCATTGATCTCCTCGAAGGCCAGCACGATGCCGGCGCGGATCGGCGGCACGAAGGCGGCAAGGCCGCCGGTGGCCGAGAGGATGACGCCCAGCCGCACAGCATCGGCCTGCGCGCGGGCAAGGCCGGGGGCGGCGAGCGTCGCGGGGGCCGCGAGCAGGGCGGCGCGGCGAGGGATCACGAAGGTCATGGCGTTGTCTCCCGTGGGGTATGCCGCTGCATAGCGGTTCCGAAAGACATGTCCAAGACCTGGACGGGGCATGGCGACTGGTCCATGAACGGCCCGTGTTGGAGCTGATCAATTTCTACCTGATCCCGGGGCTTGTGCTGGGCGCGGTCTATGCGCTGGCGGCGGCGGGGATTTCGCTGGTCTATGGCGTGATGCGCTTCGCCAATTTCGCGCATGGCGACCTGATGACCTGGGGCGCCTACATGGCGCTGCTAATGGTCGGTGTGTTGGGCGTCTCGCCCTGGTTGGCGCTGATCTTCGCGGTGGCGGCCACCGTGCCGCTGGCCTGGGGCGTGGACCGGGCCTTCTATGCTCCGCTGCGGCGTTCCGCCCCGGCGGTGCTGTTGATCTCCTCCTTCGCGGTGGCGCTGATGCTGCGCGCGGTGGTGTATTTCGTCTGGGGCCCGACGCCCGAGACCTATGCCCGCGGCTTCACGCCGCCCTTCATCATCGAGGGCATCCGCATCCAGCAGCGCCATGTCATCATCCTAGGCGGCGCCGTGGCCTGCGCGCTGGCACTGCACCTGCTGCTGACCCGCACGCGGGCGGGCCGCGCGATGCGCGCCATGGCCGATGACCCGGACCTGGCCCGCGTGACCGGCGTGCCGGTCAGCGGCGTGATCCTGCTGACCTGGGCCGTGGCGGCAGCACTGGCGGCGGTGGGCGGTGTGTTCCTGGCGGTGGATACGGAATTGACGCCGCTGCTAGGCTTCAACATCCTGCTCGCGGCCTTCGCGGCGGCGATCCTGGGCGGCATCGGCCGGCCCTGGGGGGCGATGTTCGGCGGGCTGATCCTGGGGCTGGCCGAGGAATTCTCCTCCTATCCGGTGTTCGGCGGCGGGCCGCTGCTCGACCCCTCCTACAAGACGGCGGTGGCCTTCTTCGTGTTGATCCTGGTGCTGCTGTTCCGTCCGCAGGGCTTGTTCAAGGGCATGGGCTGATGGAGGCTTTGACCCCAATGGTGCTGGGCGCTTGCCAGACCCATCACAGTGCTGGGCGCGCGGCGCGCGCCGGGGGCATGGGCTGATGGAAGCGGCACTCCTCTACACCGCCACCATGCTGACGCTGGCCGGCATCTATGCCGCACTCGCGCTCGGGCTGAACTTGCAATGGGGGCTGACGGGGCTGATGAATTTCGGCCTGCTCGGTTTCATCGCGGTGGGGGCCTATACTTCTGCCCTGCTGACCGCGCCCGAGAGCGCCCAGCATCTGGGCGGCTTCGGTTGGCCCTGGTGGGCGGCCTGGCCACTCGCGGCGCTGGCCGGCGCGCTGCTCGCCTTGCCGGTTGGTGCCATTTCGCTGCGCCTTCGCGCGGATTACCTGGCGATCGCGACCATCGGCATCGCCGAGATCGTGCGCCTTGTGGTGCGCAACGAGGATTGGCTGACCGGCGGGCCGCTGGGCGTGCCGTCGATCCCGCGGCCCTTCGAATCGCTGGGCCAGCCGCTGGGGCAATTTGCCTATTTGGCACTGGTGGCCGCCGTGGTGGCCGGGCTCTACGCGCTGGCGCAGGCCACGGCCAACAGCCCCTTCGGCCGTTCCCTGCGCGCGGTGCGCGATGACGAAGAAGCGGCCAAGGGGGCGGGCAAGAACCCGGCCGCCTATCGGCTGCGCGCCTTCGTGCTGGGTGCGGCCTGCATGGGACTGGCGGGCGCGATGCTCGCGCATTTCTTCAAGTTCATGGGGCCGGACGCGCTGGACCCGGTGGCGACCACGGTGCTGGTCTGGGTGATGCTGATCGCCGGTGGCTCGGGCAACAACCGCGGCGCGGTGCTGGGCGCGGTGCTGATCTGGGCGCTCTGGGCCGCGTCCGACTGGCTGGCGGCGCAATTGCCGGGCGAGCTTGCCACGCGCGCGGCCTATATCCGGCTGTTCCTGATCGGGCTCGCCTTGCAGCTGGTGCTGCTCTACCGGCCGAAAGGATTGCTGCCGGGGCGTTGATGCCGCCCCGCGCGCGGTGCAGGCTGCGCGTAGGGAGGAACCAACATGTCCAAGATCGCATGGGTGACGGGTGCTGGCAGCGGCATCGGAGAGGCCTGCGCCATCGGCCTCGCGCAGGATGGCTATGAGGTGGTGCTGACGGGGCGGCGCCGCGAACCGCTGGAGGTCGTGGCCAAGCGCATCAAGGAGGCCGGCGGCCGCGCGCATGTGAAGCCCGCCGACCTGACGCGGGCGGCGGCCGTGCAGAAGGTGGTGGATTTCATCGCGGCCAAGCTGGGGCGCCTGGACCTGCTGGTGAACAATGCCGGGCTGAACATCCTGGACCGCACCTGGGACAAGCTGACGCCCGAGGGCATTGACGATGTGATCGGCGCCAACCTCAACGCCGCCTTCTATTGCGCGCGCGCGGTGCTGCCGATGATGCGCGCGCAGAAGGGCGGGCTGCTGCTCCACACCGCGAGCATGGCCGGCCGCGTGGTCTCGACACTGTCCGGCGCTACCTATACGGCGGCCAAGCACGGCGTGGTAGCGATGAGCCACAGCATCAACATGGAGGAATGCGGCCATGGCATCCGCTCCACCGTGATGTGCCCCGGAGAGGTCAACACGCCGATCCTGGACAAGCGGCCGAACAAGCTGTCGGCGGCGCAGCGCGCAGAGATGGCGCAGCCCGAGGATTGCGCAGCGCTGGTGCGCTTCATCGCAGGCATGCCCGCGCATGTCTGCATCAATGAGGTGCTGATCACGCCGACCCGCAACCGCGGCTATCTGGCGCAGCAGGCGCGCAAGCTGTGATCGGGCGGCGCGCATTGCCGGCGCTGCTGGCGACACCGGCGCTGGCGCAAATGCCGTCGGGCACGATCCGCATCGTGGTGGGCTTCCCCCCGGGCGGGTCCACCGATGCGGTCTCGCGCTTGTTGGCGCCGCATCTGCAACAGGCGTTTGGCCAGCCTGTCGTGGTCGAGAACCGCCCCGGCGCCTCGGGCAATCTCGCGGCGCAGGCGGTGGCGCGCGGGCCTGCCGATGGCAGCCAATGGCTGCTGGTGTTCGATACCCATGCGGTGAACCCGGCGCTGATCCCAACGCCGGGCTTTGATTCCCGGCGGGAGCTGGCGCCGATCATGCTGATCGGCACGGCACCCAACCTGATCAGCGTGCATCGCGACCGGCCCTGGCGGGACATGCCGGCGGTGATTGCGGCCGCCCGCGCGCGGCCGGATGTGCTGACCTTCGGCACGATCGGCAATGGCTCGCTCGCACATCTGACCATGGCGCTGGCGCAGCGCAATGGCGGCTTCCAGATGACGCATGTGCCCTATCGAGGCGGCGGCCCGCTGGCGACGGCGGCGATGGCTGGGGAGACCGATCTGGCGGTGGCGACAGGCACGATCTTTGTGCCGCATTTCCAGCAGGGTGTGCTGCGGCCGGTGGCGGTGACATCAGCCCAGCGCTCGCGCGCCAGGCCCGAATTGCCGACCCTGGCGGAAGTGGGCGTGCCAGGTGTGGATGCACGCGCCTTTTGGGGCGTGCTGTGCCCGGCGGGTGTGCCCCAGCCGGTGCGGGCGCGCATGGAGGCGGCGCTGCGCGAGGCGATCGCGCAGCCCACCGCACAGGAGCGGTTGGTCAATGTCATGGGCATCGAACTCGTCCAAGCCGGACCCGATGCGTTCCAGTCCTTCCTGGACCAGCAGATGGAAACCTGGGCGCGGGTCGTTCGGGAGAACGACATCCGCCCCGACTGATCACGCGACCTGGCTGACCGGCAAGCCGCGTGGCGCCGCGGCGGGCAGCCGCGGCATGCCGGCCGCGCCATCGCGCACGATATAGCCACGGCCCCAGACGGTGCCGATCAGGTTGCCCACACCGGCCTGCGCCAGCTTCTTGCGCAGCTTGCAGATGAAGACGTCGATGATCTTGGCGTCCGGTTCATCCATGCCGCCATAGAGGTGGTCCAGGAAGTTCTCCTTGGAGAGAACCGCGCCGCGGCGCATCACCAGCAATTCCAGGATGGCGTATTCCTTGCTGGTCAGGTTGACCGGCTTGCCCTGCACCAGGGCCTCGCGCGCCGCGAGGTCCATGGTGACGCCCTGGATGTCCACGCGGGAATGGCTGAAACCCTTGGAGCGGCGGATGATCGCCTGCACGCGGGCAATCAGTTCCTCGCTGTCGAAGGGCTTGGCCAGATAGTCATCGGCGCCGGCCTGCAGGCCGCGGATCTTGGCCTGGGCGCGGTTCTGCGCCGAGAGCATCAGCACCGGGCTTTCCTTGCGGGCGGAGCGGAGGCGGCGGACCACCTCATAGCCCTCGATGTCCGGGAGCATCACATCCAGGATGATGGCATCGTAGTCGTACAACTTCGCCAGTTCCATGGCTTCCGCGCCGGTTTCGGCGAGGTCCACGACCATGCGTGCCTGTTGCAGGACAAAAACGATCCCTTTGGCAATGGTCCGGTCATCTTCAGCGAGGAGAATGCGCATGGCGGGGGCCTTTTTTGGTTGCCGACAACGCAAACATACAACCTATACGGGTGCTGTCCACACCAAAAGGTTGCGTTTTTTGTATCAAGAATCAGAACCAAAGGTCACATTATCGGGAAATTCATAACAATCTCGATAATTGGCACAAATCTTCGCCTAGGCAGCAAAAAAGGCGGCACCCTACTCGGGCACCGCCTCAACGCAAGCTCCGGAAAGGTCTCAACCCTCCTCGTCGCGCTCCCCTTCAACCTCAATCTCGGCCTCTATGGTCTCGTCCTCGTCCTCCAGGTCATCGGACTCCAGCGCGGGATCACCCTCGACGTCTTCCAGCTCCACATCGTCGGTTTCGGCCTCAGCCGGCGCACCGGCGCGCTTCTTCAGCTTCTCGTCCACGACCGCCGACGCGCGACGCAGCCGCGGCTGTTCGGCCGGCTGTTCGGTGCCACATTTCGGGCAGGTGGCCGGGCTGCGGGCCAGGTCATAGAAACGCGCTCCGCACGACACACAGGTCCGCTTCAGTCCAAGCTCGGGCTTTGCCATTACGACCTTCTCATCCGCAAGGTGCGGCGCATTGCCATGCGTGCGCCCCCCTGTCAAACCAGCGGCAATGACCACGACCGAGACCCCGCGCCCGCTGCGCGCCAACCCGCCCTCCCGTCCGCTTTCCGGCCGATTCCGCGTGGCGGGCGACAAATCCATCTCGCACCGTGCGCTGATGTTCGGTGCGCTTGCCATCGGCACCACCGAAATCCAGGGCCTGCTGGAGGGCGAGGACGTGCTGCGTACCGCAGCCGCCATGCGCCTGCTCGGCGCCACGGTGGACCACCTCTCACCCGGCGCCTGGCGCGTCTCCGGCCGCGGCATCGGCGGACTGACCGAACCGGCCGATGTGCTGGACATGGGCAATTCCGGCACTGCGGCGCGGCTGATCTGCGGCCTGCTTGCCGGCCACCCCCTGTTTGCCGTCATGACCGGCGATGCATCCCTTCGCCGCCGCCCGATGAAGCGCGTAACCGACCCGCTGGCCGCCACCGGCGCGCAGTTCATGACGCGTGAGGGCGGGCGCCTGCCCCTGTCCGTCCGCGGCGCCGCGGCCCCCTTGCCGCTGGACTACCGCGTCCCAGTCGCCTCCGCCCAGGTGAAATCCGCCTGCCTCCTCGCCGGCCTTTGCGCCCGCGGCACCACCCGCGTCATCGAGGCCGAGGCGACGCGCGACCACACCGAAAACATGCTGCGCCATTTCGGCGCCACCGTGCATGTCGCATCCGAAGGCCATGGCCGGATCATTGAACTGGTCGGCCAGCCGGAATTGCGCGCCGCCCCTGTCTCCGTCCCCGGCGACCCGTCCTCGGCGGCGTTCCTGGCCGCCGCCGCGTTGCTGGTGCCGGGCAGCGAGGTCACGATCGAGCATGTCGGCCTGAACCCGCTGCGCGCCGGCCTGTTCACCACGCTGGCCGAGATGGGCGCGGACATCACCGCGCTGAACCCGCGCATCGAGGGCGGCGAGCCGGTGGCTGATCTGCGCATCCGCGCGGGCGCTTTGCGTGGCGTGGATGTGCCGCCCGAACGCGCGCCCAGCATGATCGACGAATACCCCATTCTCGCCGTCATCGCCGCCACCGCCACGGGCACCACGCGCATGCGCGGCCTGAAGGAATTGAAGGTGAAGGAAAGCGACCGCCTGGCCGGCACCGCCACCATGCTGGCGGCCGCCGGCGCGCGCGTAGAGGTCGATGGCGATGACCTGATCGTCCATGGCGGCGCGCTTGCCGGTGGCGGCGTCGTCACCACCCACATGGATCACCGCCTGGCCATGTCCGGCCTGGTGCTGGGCCTGGCCGCGCGCGATGGCATGGGCGTGGATGATGGCGGCTTCATCGACACGTCCTTCCCCGGCTTCGCGGCCCTGATGAACCAGGCCGCGGGCGCGACCATCATCCAATGATCGTGGCGGTGGATGGGCCGGCGGCGGCCGGCAAGGGCACGCTGGCGCGGCGTTTGGCGCAGGCGCTGGGCTTGCCCTACATGGACACGGGCCTGCTGTACCGCGCTGTGGGGCGCCGCGTGCTGGATGCTGGTGCTGACCCGCGCGATGCCGCCGTGGCACTTCGCGCCGCAGAGACCCTGCGCGCCGAGGATCTGCACCGTGCAGACCTGCGCGGCCCGATCGCCGACATGGCCGCCAGCGCGGTGGCCGCCATGCCCGCCGTGCGCGCAGCACTTCTGGATTTCCAGCGCCGTTTCGGCCGCGCCCAGGGTGCCGTGATGGATGGCCGCGACATCGGCACCGTCATCTTCCCCGATGCCGAGGCCAAGCTCTTCGTCACCGCCAGCGCCGAGGTGCGCGCCACCCGCCGGCATCGCGAATTGCAGGCGCGGGGCGTTGCCGCCGACTACGACCAGGTGCTGGCCGAAATCCGGGACCGCGACGCCCAGGACGTCAACCGCCCCGTGGCCCCCTTGAAGCCCGCGCCGGACGCGATGCTGCTTGACACCTCCGCGCTGGACGCCGACGCCGCCTTCGCCGCCGCCATGGCGCTGCTCGCGGCTCGCGAACAGGCTGGCCGCGCGTAACCCTGCGCGGCATACTCAGCCCCGCGCGGGCCTGCCGGAATGGTAGACGGAGGAGACTTAAAATCTCCCGGCGCTTGTCGCTGTGCGGGTTCGAGTCCCGCGGCCCGCAGCCCGCTTGGCGACGCGCCCGACCGCCGTTACGGTGCCGCAAAACCGGGGGAGGGATCGCCATGCGCAGGCTGCAGATCGGCGACGTCAGCATCACATCCATCATCGAGCGCGACGGCCCTTGGCGCGTGGCCGAGACCATGTTCCCCAACGCCCCCCCGGGCGCCGCCCACGCCCTGCTGCCGCTGATGGACCCCCGCACCTATGAGGCGGCGACCAACAAGATGGTCATCACCTACCAGTCCTTCATCGTGCGCACGCCACACCACACCGTGCTGGTCGATACCTGCACCGGCGAGGACAAGGGCTACCCGGCACCCATGGACTTCCCGAAACAGCCCTGGCTGGACGGGCTGCGCGCCGAGGGCCTGACGGTCAACGACATCGACTATGTGTTCTGCACGCATCTGCACATCGACCATTGCGGCTGGAACACCACGTTGAAGGATGGCCGCTGGGTGCCGACCTTCCCCAATGCCAAATACATTTTCCACAAGCGCGAATACGCTTTCTGGGAAGCCGCCGCGAACAACCCGCAGCCTGGCGTGCACAACCCGGCAGTGTTCCGCATGAATTGCGAACCCGTGGTCGCGGCCGGCCAGGCCATGCTGGTGGATGACGATTTCGCACTCGATGACTGCCTGACGCTGATCCCCACACCCGGCCATTCGGCCTGCCATTGCTGCCTGGATATCCGCAGCCGCGGCCAGCGCGCCGTCATCACCGGCGACCTGATGCACCACCAGCTGCAGGTGAACGAGCCCGGTTGGTCCACCATCTTCTGCCAGGACCCGGCGGCAGCGGTGCTCTCGCGGCTGAAGGTGTTCGGCGATGTGGCCGATACGCCCACGGCGGTGCTGCCCATCCATTTCCCGAATCCGACCGCCGGCCGCCTGCGCCACACGGCCGACGGCTTCCGCTGGGCCTTCATCGAGGATTGACCGCCCCCGCCGCATGGGCGCAGTTTTCGCAGACAGTCCAGGAGAAACGCCGATGCTCGACATGCCCAACCGCAAGGAACTGCGCATTTCATCCATGCGCGACAAGGTCAGCCCCGCCGAATGGCAGGCCCGTGTGGACACCGCCGCCGCCTACCGCCTGGTGGCGCTGCACGGCATGGAGGACCTGGGCGCCAACCACATCTCGACCCGCATTCCGGGCGAAGGCCACAACTTCCTGATCAACCCGTACGGCATGATGTACGATGAGATCACGGCGAGCTCGCTGATCAAGATCGACGAGCACGGCAATATCCTGGGCAAGCCCGATTACGGCGATTTCGATTTCGGCATCAACCGTGCCGGCTTCGTCATCCATTCCGCCATCCACAAGGCGCGCGAGGATGCGAATTGCGTCATCCATACCCACACCGCGCCGGGCATGGCTATCAGCTCGCTGGCCTGCGGGCTGCTGCCGCTGAACCAGACGGCGATGCGCTTCGCCAAGGTGAAGTACCATGACTTCAACGGCGTGGTGCTCGACATGTCCGAACAGGAGCGCCTGGTGCGTGACCTGGGCGATGCCAGCACCATGATCCTGCGCAACCACGGCCTTCTCGTCACCGGCAACACCGTGGGCGAGGCGTTCAACTGGCTGCACCGGATGGAAAAATCCTGCGTGGCGCAGCTGGCCGCGATGGCCTGCAACACGCCGCTGCAACCGGTGCCGGAAGACGTGGTGGAGAAGACCTGGCTGAACTACCAGCCCGGCACGCGCCGCCCCTTCGGTGTGATGGAGTGGCCCGCGATGCTGCGCATGCTGGACCGCAAGAACCCGGGCTACGACGTGTGATGCACTGAGGCGCGATGGGCTGGTGGGCGCGGCATAGCCTCGCCTGCCGGCGGCGGGCAGCGTCCTGCGTGCCCGCAGCGACCATTCAGAAAGCACGCCTCCATGCAACTTGTGTTGACCCGGCAATTCGAGATCGATGACGCCACGATCGGCACCCTGACCATCGATGGCGCCTTCCAGTGCCACACCTTGGAGGACGTGCAGCGCGCCACCAAGATCCGCGGCAAGACCGCGATCCCCATCGGCACCTACACCGTGGAACTGACGCATAGCCCGCGCTTTTCGGCCAGTTACGAGAAGCGGGGCTTGGGGTCGAAGATGCCGCTTCTGATCGACGTGCCGCAGTTCAGCGGCGTGCGCATCCATATCGGCAACAGCGCCAAGGACACCGATGGTTGCATTCTCGTTGGCGATTGGAACAGGAAGACCAAGGCCGCGAAGATCAGCGGCTCGACGCCGGCCTACAAGGCGCTGCACAAGCTCCTGTCGGACGCCAAGGACCGCATCCGCATCGCCATTGTCAACGAGGTCGCGAGGCCCGATGCGAAGCTGGCGCACCCGTCATCCATGCTGTTCTTCAGCTTCAATCGCAACATCTGCATCCCGCCATAGCCGTCCGCAGGCCGTGCGCCTGCCGCGTTGAGGCGCCATAGGCCGGCGGGCGCGGTATCGCCTCGGGCGCGGCCATATGGCGGGGTTTGGGCATGGC
>JAPLOK010000514.1 GCA_026400775.1 Alphaproteobacteria bacterium
GAATCAGCACCGTCGTTGCGGCACCCAGCGCGCGGCCCAGCACCGTGGCCTGCGCGCCCAGTTCCAGATCGCCCTGCAGCGGGCTGGTCAGCCCGATCATGGTGGCGATGACCTGCCCGGCCTGCGCCAGCGCCATGGCGATGAAGCGCGCGAGCGTGCCGATCCAGAGGCCGACCAGGATTTCCGTGGCGACCAGGCGCAGCGCCCCACCCACGGCTTCCGGCGCGGGGGGCAGGGCGGGGCCGATCACCGGCAGCAGCAATGGCACCAGCGCCACGCCCAGTGCCAGGCGCAGATTGGCCGGCACTTCCTGCTCGCCCAGCCCAGGCAGCAGCATGACCGCCGCGCCCAGACGGCAGAACAGCAGCGCCGCCTGGAAGGCCAGCGCCGGCAGGCTGGCCAGCAGGGCCAAATCCGCCGGCGCGATCGCGCCCATCAGCGCAACCCGCCCAGTGCCACGACCTGGTCGAAGAGCTGCGCCGCCCAGCCTTGCAGCACGCGCACCATGAAGGGGCCGAGCCAGAGGAGCACACCGCCCATGACCATGACTTTCGGCAGGAATGCGACGGTCGCTTCCTGCACCTGGGTCAGGGCCTGCAACAGTGAGATGACCAATCCGACGACGAGCATCGCCAGCAGTGGCGGACCACCCAGTTGCAGCGTGACCCATAGCGCGTGTCGCAGCGCCTGTGTGGCGGGTTCTTCCATCTCCGGCCGCCTCCTGCGGCCTGACCGATCCGTTGTCAGATCGGCATGCGCATCACATCCTGATAAGCGCCCACGATACGGTCGCGCAGCGTGGTGGCGGTTTGCAGGGCCAGCTCGGCACGCGAGACGGCCAGCACGACATCCGAGACCGATCCCTGCCCCTGAAGGGCGGCGGTGGAGGCTGCATCGGCGCTGCGCTGCACCTGCACCACATTTTCGACCGCGCGTTGCAATGCAGCGCCGAAGCCGCCCTGCGCCATGCCTTCCGCCGCGCCCTGCACGGCGCGATAGGCGGCGGCACCGGCAGCGGCGCCCAGGACCGGGGCGACCATCAGCGCAGCGCCTCGATCGCGCGGGAGAGCATGCCGCGGGTGGTCTCGAGCACGGCCAGGTTCGCGCTGTAACTGCGCTGCGCCTCGCGCATGTCCATGGTCTCGATCAGGCTGTCCACATTGGGCGTGCGCACATAGCCCTCGGCGTTGGCGGCGGGGTGCGAGGGTTCGAAGCGGGACGGGAACTCACCCTGCGCTTCCCCGATGCGGGCAACACGCACGGTCGGCGCGCCCAGCGCGCGGTCCAGCCGGTTGTCGAAGGTGATGGTCTTGCGGCGATAAGGGTCAGCGCCCGGTGACTGGCCCGTGCTGTCACGGTTGGCGATATTCTCGGCCACCACCCGCAGGCGGGAGGATTGCGCGGCCATGCCGGCGGCGGAAATCGCGAGCGCGCGGTCAAGATCCATGGTTCACACCCCTATGCGTTGCGGCCCAGCGCGGTGCGGAACAGCGCCAGGTATTTGCGGTGCAGGCCCATCGCCAAGGCATGCTGCTGGTCAGTCTCAGCGATGCGCAGCGCCTGTTCGTCCAGCGAGACGGCATTGCCATTGGGCGTGCGTTCAATCGCCGCACGGTCCGGCCGGGCACCCAGCGGGCCGCCCTTGGGGCCCATATGCCGCGCATCCGTCGTGGCGAGATGGCCGGGCGCGCGGCGCGACAAAACCTGCGCGAAGGGCGTCACATCCGAAGGGCGAAACCCCGGCGTATCGGCATTGGCCACATTGGCCGCGAGCACGCGCTGCCTGGCATCCAGCCAGGCAAGGCGGCGTTCGGCCAAGGCTACGGGTCCTGTCAGTGCGACATCCATGCAGCGCAATCTGCCGATGAATGGTGAACGAAGAATGAAGTGAAAACCGCGTTTGGCGTTTACACTTCATTCAGCGTCACCCGGCAGAATGTGCCCATGCCTAGACGCCAACCTCCCGTCCGATCCCAGCGCCACCCGGACAGCATGCCTGCCTTGGCCACGCTGGGCGGCATCGAATCCATGCGTGACACCCTGGCCATGGCGCGCGCCCTGGTCGA